>CAUZBD010000001.1:0-17963 GCA_963577795.1 Planctomycetota bacterium
GCTCACATTGGTTGGCTGCCATTCAGAAAAATCGCCGGATTCAGAAAATACATCGAATCAAGGAACGATCGGCGTATCCTTAATGACACTGACCAATCCTTTCTTCAAGGTCATTGGAGATACGATTGCCGAGCAGGCAGCGACAGAGGGTTATGATGTGATGGTTGTCGGCGCAGACGAAGACGCTGCGAAACAATCGGCACAGGTCAATGATTTTATTGTTAGCGGGGTTGCCGCGATTGTTCTGGCGCCTTACGACTCACGCGCGATAGGTCCTGCGATTGCGGCGGCTACTTCCGCGGGCATACCGGTGTTTACGGTAGACAATGGATGCTTAGCGGAAGGCTGTAAGGTGACATGCCACGTGGCCACCGATAATGAGATGGGGGGCCGACAGGCGGGAGAAGCCATTCTCGAAGCACTCGACGGCCGGGGTGGTCCGATTGCTATTCTCGATCATAAAGTTACCGAATCTTGTTTATTACGAGTTAAGGGCTTTAAGGAAATTATAGAGCGATCCAATAAGACGGCAGACAATCCCGTTGCGATTGTCAGTGAGTTACCGTCCGGCGGCAACCGTGCCACAGGACATCGGGCTACCAAAGATATACTGCAAGCCCATAGTGATCTCGTGGGACTCTTTGCAATCAACGACCCGTCAGCGCTTGGTGCCTGTGCCGCGTTGGAGGCAGACGGCAAACAAGATCAAGTGGTCGTCATCGGTTTCGATGGCCAACCGGAAGGAAAGAAAGCTATCCGGGCCGGAAGGATCTATGCCGACCCTATTCAATTTCCTGACCGGATGGCAAAAAAAACAGTAGAGATGATTCTGGCGTACTTTAATGGGCAGGAGGTGCCCGCAGAGATTTTAATTCCCACAGAAATCTATCGACAAAGCGATGCCGAATCAGATCGCTCGATTCAGTAACCACGCAGTTTGAGTAAAAAAGAGAAGTTATGGAACCAATCCTCAATTTTAAGCAGGAATTGACAGGCGCCTTTGGACAACCGATTGCGGAGAATCCGACGCAGGCAATGATTGAAGCTGCTTACCGCCACCACAAACTCGACTGGCGCTATCTGACAATTGAAGTTGCACCGGAAGGACTGGCCGATGCCGTTGCAGGTGCCAAAGCGATGGGTTTCGTAGGCTTTAATTGCACCATTCCCCATAAAGTCTCGGTGATCCCCTATTTAGATGGCTTGGGGGATTCGGCGGCATTGATGGGGGCTGTCAACTGTGTTGTGCGTCGCGAGGGAAAGTGGATTGGCGAAAATACCGATGGGAAAGGCTTTTTAGAAAGTCTGTGCCGCCGGTTCAACCCAGTTGGAAAACAGGTTGTAATATTCGGCGCCGGTGGTGCGGCCCGCGCTATAAGTGTTGAATTGTCCCTGGCTGGCGTGGAGGGAATCACGATCGTGAATCGAACCGCAGCACGAGGACAAGAACTTGCAGATCTTCTCGCGACAAAAGTGAATGACTGTGTTGAAGGTGACCTGGAAATAAAATTTGTCCATTGGCCGGAGGAGTATGCAGTTCCAGCCCACGCGGATCTGGTAATCAATGCGACCTCGATCGGTCTCTTCCCTAACCTGGACGCAACATTGCCAATCTCCACCGAGTCCATTGCCCCGCATATGTTCGTCGCCGATGTCATCCCGAATCCGCCACAAACTCTTTTTGTTAAAGCAGCCCGAAATCGTGGGTGTGAGGTGATTGATGGTCTTGAGATGCTTGTCGCTCAGGGCGTTATTGGTATCCGACATTGGGCCGGGATTGATGCGGATGCAGTGGTGATGCGTCAGGCGTTGGAAAGCGTGTTTAAATCGTAGGTGTTCGCTGATTTTGATATGGATTGACCGCACCCTGTTTCTGGAAAATCGGAATGGATGATCATTCCAACATCGGCGATTTGCCGCAGCTGCAGATGCGGGGAATATCAAAAGCCTATCCTGGCGTTCAAGCCCTCGACGGTGTTGATCTCGATTTACGTAAGGGTGAAATACTGGGATTGGTTGGAGAAAATGGTGCGGGTAAAAGTACGTTGATCAAGATTATTGCAGGCGCTATGCCACCGGACAGGGGAACGATCCGAATTGACGGTGAGGACGCAATTCTCGATTCACCTCGTACGGCTCGCAAATATGGCATCGCGATCATTCATCAAGAAATGAGTCTCATTCCGACGCTTCGAGTTTGGGAAAATATTTTTTTATCGCGTCATGGGTGGGTACACCGCCGAGAAGAGCGGCGTGAAGCAGCACGTCTAGTTGGCTTGATGGGTCTGGAAATCAATCCAGATGCCTACTGCAAGCAGCTTTCGGTGGGTGAGCAGCAAGCAGTCGAGATCGCGTCCGCAATCCGGGTTCAGTCGAATATTCTGGTTCTCGATGAACCAACAGCATCCCTGTCGAAACGCGAAGTTGTACGACTCCACGAACTGTTAATTCGATTACGCAAACAGGGAATCGCAATCATCTATATCAGCCACCGACTGGAAGAGATTACTGAGCTATGCGATCGTGTTCAGGTGCTGAGGGATGGCTGCACACAAGGAGTTTATTCTGGATCCTCGATCATTCGAGAGGATCTGATTCAATCGATGATTGGAAAACGCTTAGTGGGAGAATTTCCGCCGCGCGCATCATCCCCTGGTTCAACCTGCCTCGAACTTATCGAGTTGAGTCGGCGGGGCGTCGTTCGGGACATTTCGTTGCATGTGCGTCGGGGCGAAATACTGGGTATTACTGGCTTGGTTGGATCAGGTCGGAGCGAATTATTAAGGTTGATGTGTGGTGCCGATCAACCAACGAGCGGAATGATAAAAATAAATGAGGTGCCGGTTCGATTGAACAACCCGCGCGAAGCACTTGCCGCAGGAGTCTGTCTATTGCCCGAAGATCGTAAGGCCGCGGGTTTGTTTCTCGGTCGGAGTACCATGGAAAACTTCTCTATTCCCAACTTGTCCTATTTTTCAACCGGCGGTTTTCTTAATAGAAGTAAAGAGTCGAAGGCGTTTGCGAAATACGTGAAGTCGATGAAGTTGCCTCTTCACTGCGCAAGCCGCATGAGCAATACACTATCGGGTGGCAATCAGCAGAAGCTGCTCTTTGCACGTTGGCTTTGCCGTCAATGTGATGTCATACTGCTCGATGAACCAACACGTGGAATCGATATTGCAGCGCGTTACGAGATTTATCAACTCGTCAGGACACTGACCGATCAAGGAAAATCTATTGTGATGGTAAGTTCGGACTTGGCTGAAGTGATTGGAATGGCGAATCGAATTCTTGTTATGCGGGATGGTGCGGTCGCAGGCGAGTTAGACAATTTAAACAATCTGAGCCAAAGTGATGTCCTCGCTTTGGCGTATGGGGCAACTGATGCTGCAAAACGTTCATAAAATCGCGAAACAGGTATTCTTGGAATACAGTATGCTGTTCGTTCTATTCGGATTGTGCATATTCTTTGCCATTGCCACACTTGAAACCCAAATACCCACCGGTCAATCAGCAGCCGATCAGTTAGCGCCGATTATCCGGGAGGCGATGCAACAGGATGGGAAGATTGTGCTTATCGCTGGGGTATCAACTGAAGATACAGATTTCGTCGAGACTCTAGATAAACAGCAGAGCATTCCTGCAAATCGTTTGACTCGAATTATCGGAGAGTCTCCACGTACCGTGCGGCAGGAATTAGAGGGAATGGTTGCGCGGGGAGACATTCCTGCCGGGATTGTTTGTACGCGTTCGATTTCCCATTGGTCCCTGCTCCAGAATCGCGAAAAAATATTTAACGGTCTTGGAAATGTACCGCTGCTGCTCCCGCGGGAGAGGACAACTTCAAATTTCCTGAAACCGGCTAATTTAAAAAATGTTGCAGGACAATCGGCGGTATTTGCAATCATCGCGATAGGCATGACACTGGTTATTATTACGGGAGGCATTGATTTATCGGTGGGGAGCCTGGTGGCACTCTCGGCAGTAACCTGCGCAATGACTATTCGCGATCTTTGCGGAGGGGTGGGTGCGGACTGGAGCGGCATTCTGATTGGAGTCGTCGCAGCTGTTTTAGTCTGTGCAATTGTGGGTTTTCTATCAGGTATTATGGTCACTGGGTTCGGAATGCCACCGTTCATTGTGACCCTCGCCACCATGTCCATTGCCCGCGGTCTCGCGCAGATATTGGCTGAAGGTCAGTCCGTTTATCAGGTTCCGGTTGATTTCTCATGGCTGGCGGTCGGCAAACCGATTGGAATTCCTAACGAAGTGATTGCGATGATTGTGCTCTATATTGGAGCACATGTGCTCATGACAAAAACCACGCTTGGACGATGGTTTTATGCTGTTGGCAGTAATCGGGAGGCGGCGCGGCTCTCGGGAGTGCCCGTGGCGCTTGTGCTGATGATCGCCTACGTCGCTTCCGGGGCGTTGGCGGGAGTCGGGGGCGTATTAGAAGCCTCGCGACTTCAAAGTGGATCACCACTTTATGGTGGGATGTATGAGTTGTATGTAATTACAGCGGTGGTTGTCGGCGGCACGAGTCTTTCGGGTGGTGACGGAAAAATCCTCGGAACACTTTACGGAGCGTTGGCGATCGCAGTGATTCGAAATGGAATGAACTTAATGAATATCGAAAGCTATACCCAGGGAGTTGTGATGGGGGTCCTAATCCTCGTTGCGGTGTTCATCGATAGTCTGAAACGCGGCCATGTCGTTTTGTGGTTACGACGCTTGTTCATTAGGCCCACTTAGAGAATTGCATTTATCAAGCCAAGAGAATTCAAACACGGGTTAATTCGCCATGGAAGTTAAACGAAAAATAGTTGTAATGGGTGTGCTGGGGATGGCCTGGGTGCTGAATAGTGGCGGTACGCCCGCCGCAGATTGGGTGCCGATCAATAAAAAACTGATAAGCGTCGAAGACAATCTGCGTGTGCAGGAATGGAAGTATCAGACGATTACACCAGAAGGATTCACTGTTACGATTGTTAAATCAGTGCTCCATGGTGGAAAACAAGAAGGGGTGGATATTGTCACCCTGGACAATGGACGCATGACGATCGTCGTGGTTCCGACGCGAGGGATGAGTATTCTGGGCGTGACCATGGGAAGATTACGACTGGGGTGGGATTCTCCGGTGCGTGAGGTGGTCCATCCGGCTCATATTAATCTCCATGATCGCGATGGGTTGGGATGGCTCGATGGATTTAATGAATGGCTCGTGAGGTGCGGACTCGAATTCGCAGGACACCCCGGAACGGATGTCTTTCGAGACAATACCGGGGCCGAATCAAAACAGAAATTAACACTGCATGGAAAAATTGGTAACATTCCTGCTTCCGAAGTAGAGGTCTCAGTGGATAGGGAACCCCCTCATCAGATACGTTTACGGGGCCGCGTGGATGAGCGGAGTTTTTATGGTGCAGCGCTTGAATTAGCGACGGAAATAACGACAAACCCTGGCAGTCCAACTTTCACAATTAATGATCGGGTCACCAATCGAGGGGCAAAGCCACAGGAATACGAGATAATCTATCACGCAAATTTTGGGCCCCCAATCCTGGAATCGGGTGCATCGGTGAAGATTCCTTTGCGTCGCCTGCAGCCGATGAATGACGTGGCAGAAAAAGCACTTGAAACGTTTAATGTGATCACCGGACCGTTAGCAGGTCAAAAAGAAAATGTATTTCTCATTGAGCCGCTTTCAGATCCAGACGGTGATACGACCATCCTGATTCAAAACGCTGATAAAACGTTGGGTTGTTCCATGCATTATCCAATTCACAAACTGCCCTACCTTACAATCTGGAAGAACCTCGCCTTAGAGCGCAGTGGATATGTCTTGGGCGTCGAGCCGGGAACCAATTATCCGTTCAATCGCCGAGTGGAGCGACAATCTGGTCGCCTGAAAATGCTTGATCCGGGTGAAACAAAGGCATTTGAGTTATCTTATACCTTGCACGATAATCCTGAATCTATTCTTCAAGTAACAGAAGAAATACGCAATCTGAATGAGGGGTTCACGCCGACGCTTATCACCAGCCCGCCCTCAATTGATTAATATTGTGTGTTCACTGATAACAATGCGTACGATGGCACCCAGCGCAAAACAGTAAAGGACGGAAGAATGCCACCACGTCGTTATCTACTATTGGAGGCGAACAATCATCAGTTGCAGTCCCTTCCACCCAAGGTGGCGATTCTTCCCTGGGGGGCGACTGAATCCCATAATTATCATCTGCCGTATGGCACGGATATACTAGAAGCAAGCACGCTCGCAGAACGGGCTGCAGCGATTGCATCTACTGCAGGCGCGGAGGTGATTGTACTTCCGGTGGTACCGTATGGAAATGACGAACAGCAGTTAGATCAAGCATGTACAATCAGTATTACCACCACAACTGCACATGCAATTCTAAAGGACATTGTCCGATCGTTGACAAAGCAAGGTATCGACCGGCTGATCCTTGTCAATGGACACGGAGGCAACCACTTCCAACCGTTAATTCGGGATCTACAAGGCGAGTTTGAGATACTGATTGTACTGGCTGATTTTTTCAAAATGGTTCCAGACGATTTTAACGCCGTATTTGATGAACCGGGCGACCATGCGGATGAGTTTGAAACGAGTGTGATGCTCCATTTATTTCCAGAGCTTGTAGAAATGGAACACGCGCGGCCGGGAGAAACGATTCCTTTTGATATTGAGGAAATCAAGCAAACTGGGGTGTGGACTCCGAGGCCGTGGTCTGCGGTACATCCAGATACCGGTTGCGGAAATCCGAGGCTGGCAACTCAGGAAAAGGGACAAGTATATTGCGATGCCGTGATCAGTGCCTTGAGCCGATTGATGGTAGGAGTCGCGAAGGCAAAAAAAGGTGCGCTGCCCTACCAGTAAAAGAACCTTGTGCGCGTTATATCTCTAAAAGGGGAAAGAACTGCCCACCCAAAGGCGCACCACGCGGTATCGGGTCGATTCCCTCGAGGAGTGGTTCGTCCGACAGAGATTGGGTTCCATCGAGCATGACGTTAATCACCATGGCACGGCGTGGCCTGTCAGAGCGGTTTCCTTCCGAACCGTGTAAAGTTAATGGGTGGTGGAAGCAGGCTTCGCCTGCCGCAATTTCTATAGGCATCGGCTGGCGAAGTTGATCGCGCTGATCCTGATTCAGGTTAGCGGAAATGGCATCGAGTGACCCCGCAATTTGTGGCATCGGAAGGAGGCTCCAACGATGACTCCCGGGTACGTAATGGAGACATCCGTTCTCCTTATCACAGTCGTCTAGCGCAATCCAACAAGTCAGGTGATTCATGGGCCCTGTGCGTGTCCAGTACGAATAGTCCTGATGCCATGCCACTGAGCCACCACAGCGCGCAGGTTTACAAAAAACCTGGTCATGCCAGAACCTCACCCGTCCGCCCAGTATTTGGCTGGCTGGAAGCATGAAATGGGGATTCCAGAGTGCGTCGTGGAACGCTGCGCTGATTCGCCACGCGCCGAGGGCGTGAAATAAAATCGCACTATCGTCGCCAGATTCGTTGAGATGGTACTCATACCAAAGATGACTACAGGGGTGATGCGGGTCAGAGAGTTTATCTAATTCCTCGCGAAGCACCCCGACTTGATCTGGATTAAGGATAGGAACGCTCTTCAAATAGCCATTGCGATCGTAGGAATGCAACTGGTCATCAGTCAAGGGAAGCGCAGGTTGCGCATCCGCTTGAAAAAGGTCAGTGAGCGGACGGTGCTTGTGCGAGAGGTCATTCGTGGACATTGGGGTCCTCACGTCGTTGAACTGCGTCACGGAGAGCGTTACGGCTGGCACCGAGAGATGAATTCATGGCCTTTTTAGCAAAAAACGACATCGAAGTCACATGCCAAAAAACCCCTAGGACCAGCGGCCACTAGGGGTTTGACGCGTCAATCAGGCACTATGCGACGGGCTGCGGACAAGCTTCCTTGACCGTTTTAATGATAGCCGCTGCCACCTTATAGGGATCTGCATTGGATGCGGGCCGCCGATCCTCGAGTCGACCTTTCCAGCCGTCATCAATCGTGCCGACCGGAATGCGGATCGAGGCGCCGCGATCGGACACTCCGAAGCTAAATTGATCAATCGCCTGCGTCTCGTGTTCACCGGTTAAACGTTGATCATTATCAGCGCCATAAACGCTGATATGTCGATTGACGACACCACTGAACCCGTTGCAAATCTTTGTGAAGACTTCTTCATCTCCACTTGTCCGCATAATCCCGTTCGAAAAATTAGCGTGCATGCCAGAGCCATTCCAATCGAGTTTACCAAGTGGCTTCGGATGCCATTCGATTCCCAAACCGTATTTCTCGCCAGACCGCTCGAGGATATAGCGTGCGATCCATGTTTCGTCGCCTGCTCGTTTCGCACTTTTTGCAAATACCTGAAATTCCCATTGCCCGGCAGCCACTTCGGCATTGATGCCTTCAACGTTCACTCCGGCTTCAAGACAGGCATCCAGATGATCCTCAACGCATTGCCGACCGTGCGCGTTTGCCGCACCAACGGAGCAGTAATACGGCCCCTGGGGACCGGGAAATCCACCGGCAGGAAAGCCTGGAGGGTTATTGTTTTTTGTGCACCAGAGGAAATATTCTTGCTCAAAGCCAAACCAGAAATCGTCATCATCGTCTTCGATGGTTGCCCGGCCATTGGATTCGTGGGGGCTCGCATCGGCGTTGAGTACTTCGGTCATGACTAGAAAAGCATTTTTCCGACATGGATCTGGAAAGATTGCGACGGGTTTCAAGAGGCAGTCAGAATCATCACCGGTCGCTTGCTCGGTGCTACTTCCGTCAAAGGACCACACGGGGCAGTCTTCGAGCGACCCGCCAAAATTATTTTCAACCCGTGTTTTCGACCGCAAACTTTGGGTTGGCTTATATCCATCAAGCCAAATGTACTCGAGTTTCGTTTTCGTACTCATGTTCAGCCTCGTGTTAACAATAAAAGGGTTTATATTCGTTGATGTTTCTTCACTGGAAGCAAAACATCAGTGGGGATGCGATGTGTACAGATCCCTGGTGGGGCCGCTCGCCTCCGCCCGGTGGGTTCGTCCAATGGCGTCATCCACTTTGTTTGGCCCGATCCCGTTCTCTGGACGGGCAATCGCAGTGCCAATTTAAGTTAATTTCCATTTATCTTAAAAAATAGCGAGAGCTTTACAATCGGTGGCGCGGCATGATTTCTAGTTTGGCCAGATTTAGGCAATAAATGCGCAAATAATAAGCAGTTCAAATCCATCTCATCGGCTCCGTGTGTCGCTGAGCGACTTGAGAAGGTCGGAGCGGCCTTGAATGAGCGCGTCGATCAATTCACCCACCGTTTGGTAGCGGTCAGCGGCATGTTTTCTGAGTGCTTTTTCACAAATCGCATCAAGCAAAGGCACTTTTTTCAGTTGTTTGGAGAGCGTACTCGGGGGAGGGGGCGTGTTGCGAAGAATATTCTCAAAGGTCTCATTAATATCTTTTCCGCGAAATGGCTCCTGATGAACGAGGCACTCGTAGAGCAAAACACCAAAAGAAAATATATCTGAGCGTTCATCCACGGGCGGCGTTCCTCTGATTTGCTCTGGAGACATATAGAGTGGCGTACCGGGACGACTACCTGTGATCGTTAGGCGGTGCGTTTCCAGATCCGTAGCTGAAATATTGAGCGGTTCCTCTTGGGGCATGCCCCAGACTTTAGCCACCCCCCAATCCATCAGATAAACTTCATCAAAAATACCGACCAGGATATTTTCTGGTTTAAGATCACGATGGACGACACCGTGGGTGTGCGCATACCAAAGCGCATCTGCGGCGTGGATCAGAATATTGATTCTTTCACAAACGGGATATTTCTCTTCGGTCGATTGATCGCCATGAGCGATTCGTACTAAGATTTCGTAAAGTGACTCGCCCTCGACTTTTTTCATCGCAAAAAAAATATTCCCCGTATCGGTGATCCCAATTTCATAGACGGGGATGGTGTTTGGATGGGCGAGTTGGGCTGTAACGCGCGCTTCACGCAATAGACGCTTGCACTCCAGCGGAGACTTCGCTGCTTCGGTCGAAAGGGTTTTGAGTGCGACCATCCTGCCGAGGTTTAAGTCCTCGCATGAATAGAGAACCCCTTTTCCACCCGATGGCATGGGTTGAAAATTGCGATATTTGGGGTACTCGTTGGAGAACCAATCGGGCAGTGCCGTGTCGGTTGTTGAGAGGAAGATACCAGGGTATTGCTTCTTCTTTTTGCTCATATGCGGCTGGTACTCCAAAGGAGATCAGGCGATGATCGTATAGCTCCGTTTATATCAACTGCGTTACGAACCACAATCAGCGTTAAATTTGTCTGCAAAAGCTGTCATTACCGATTGACACGGGTCCAGAGTATTTTAGACTAATTGTCCTGCCCGTTCCGTTGCGTACGGGGATGGTCAACGTCGGGCGCCGGGGCATACGTCGCTTTCCCGGGGCAACCGCCGAGCAGATGGAGAGTGTTTTTCTCATTTATCGTAGCTTAATAGGGGTAAGGTCTAATGAATCAAAAAGTAGTCACTTCTATCCTATCCGGCCTGCTCGCTGTTCTCGCGGGGGCGCATGATGCCCATGCGGATTCGGTGCTTCACGATTGGGCCCCCAACTTTGCCACGCTCGATACGGAACTGACACTCGCATATGAAGATATGCATGGGCTTGGATTGAGAGATACTTCGTTTGCGGCGGGGCCACACGTCATCGCAAATTCATATCTGTCGAACCACTACGACAGTATTGCCACACCCCTAGACCTACGTCCGTCCTATAGTTCCGTCGCCCCCAAGGATATTATTACTGGGCGACTCGATTTTAAGCTCGATTTCGGTTCTCCAGTATTAGGGTCAACGTTGCCAGACGACACGTTTGCGCTGGATGTGAGTGGCGTCATGAGTGCAATGGATGCAATTAACAGCTACGGATACGAATCGGATGCGATCGTGGAAGGAAAAGCGACATCCTTATTTTACATCGATGCGACACATGGTGGAGGCACACCAGGAGCAAAAGTTGGTTACGTTTTATTTCCTAAGTTGTCACTCCGGGCGTTTGATACAGCTTTAGAAATTCATATTGTGGAGACCGACCCCGTGACCGGTGCGTCGGTGGCGTCGAGTTACCACGCCCCGCATGGGGATGTAGCCCATCAGATTAATGGAGATCGGTATTACGAAATCGACGTTTTCTATAGTGCGTTGGTGCCTTACGGTGTCGATCCGTATTATGAGTGTCCATACGAATACACCGTGAGTTACGGCAATTCTTATGGCCACGGTGTTCCCGAACCGTCCGCGTTGTTTCTTGGTGGAATCGCTGTTCTGGGAATGGTCCTTCGGCGGCGGCGTAGGCATCTGTCGCGGTAAGAAGCATTCCTAATGCTTTGCTGGCGCGAGTCGATAAAACGCGCGCTCTGGTGGGCCTTCGGTGAGGAAGTACGCCCTGCCCTGCGAATCGCTGGAAAATGCGATCACAGGCAGTCGATTACCGGCTATTCGCATTGGCGGGTTTTCCATCGATGCATTGCAGGCGTTTAGAGCCCAGATATTTCCCGACACGTAATCGGCGTAAAGATAATGGCCGTCGATTTCCGGCAGTTCATCGCCTCGGTAGACAAACCCACCAGTAATGGATCGGCCGTGGTGGCGGTCGTATTGCCATATCGGGTCGATGAGTGCATCCGCCGAAGCGGCTGAAACTACATCGCCGGCAAACGGTTGCGTTCCTTCTTTCAGACTCCATCCATAATTGCCGCCTCGGATGATGCGATCTATTTCTTCATAACGGTCTTGGCCAACATCGGCTCCCCAGAGGTCGCCCGTAGCGTGATCAAATGAAAGTTGCCACACATTACGGAATCCGTAGGCGTAGATTTCGTCGCGGGCATCGTGGAGATCAATAAATGGATTATCGGCAGGGATACTGTAGGGACGGTTTTGCGTCGAACAATCAACATCTATTCGAAGAATGGACCCTAAAAGTGATTTCAAGTTCTGCCCATTTCCGAGCGGATCGTTTTGGCTGCCACCATCGCCCATGCCGATATATAAAAACCCATCGGGCCCGAAAGCCAATGAGCCACCATTGTGGTTGGCAAAGGGCTGAGGTATTTCCAATAAAATATCTTCATCGAAGTCACCTGTTCCCTTAAGGGAGATGCCATTGTTGAATGTGAGTCGAGAGATCACCGAGCGTCGCGGAGCGTCAGCCGCGGTGTAATAGATGAACAGCTGGCGGTTGGCACTGAAGTGAGGATGCATCGCCATGCCTAGAAGTCCCTCTTCATTCCCTTTGCGAAAGTCTGCGATGCGATCGCGCAAGTCTGCCACAACGCTGAGTGAGTCTGTGTCGGCCGCATTGAAGAATGCCACGATTCTTCCTCCCTGAAGGGCAACGAGAAAGTGTCCATCCTCGGTTTCCTGCATGGCTACGGGACGGATTGAAACAGCTTTTCCTTCGAAAGATTCAGAGGTCTTGGAATCAAAACGGAGTTGGGGAAAAGCTGGAACGCCAACTATCGGTAGTGCAGCGGGTGGAGTTGCCGTTAGGTTTCCCTCTGCAGTGAGGGGGCGAATATGCATATTGCGATAAGCGACCCGGTCGCCGTGGTCCTGTAAGCAGATGTGGCCACTCGAGTATTTTGCAAAGTTGTCATAGGCTGCAAACTTGCTCTGCTTGACCCGCTCCTTCCACTCGGTTGATCCTTTTTGAAATCGATAATAGCAAACCCCGTTGAGGAGTAATTCTCCCTGGTTGGTTGCTACGCGCAGATAAACGTGATTCCAGTTTCCCGCCGGTTTTGTAGCGTCAGGAATGAGAGGTGAAGGGAGATTTGCTTGCGCTTCGGCTCGGGCAACCCACGGAGGTTTCGTGGGTTGGTAGAGTCCATAAAGCCATCCGGCCAATTGGGGATCCGCGCCGTGTTGATTATCGAGTATTTGAATTTCCGGGCCCGACATCCACGGGTACTTCTCGTTTTGGGAAACATGAAACATCACCCCACTATTGCCACCGGAAGCTATTTTATATTCAAACTCTAATTCAAAATGATCGTATTGATCGACAGTTATAAGGTCGCCCGCGCCAGGTTGGTCGCGGACCAACGTACCGTTTTCTGCTTTCCAGCCTTCAATTGGCTTATTGTTTCGATAGGGCTTCCAGCCTAATGTGGTCGTTCCATCAATTAAGGATGTCCAGCCATGGTTCCACCCAACCCCGCTGGAATTATTTTGCAACGGATGTTGGGGGGTGTCTGCAGACCATGCACTTATGGATAGAAAGCAATAGCAGAAAACGGCTAGGCATAGTCGGGACGATAAAATAGAGTGCATGGAGGGAGCTTCTTTAAGGACAGGGTGTCTTTGGGGGAGTTTCGCTTGGAAGCAACTCAGTGAAGGCGCGAGTTAATATAACAGGTTTTGTTAAAACGAGGAGAAATCAGGTCCATGGCAGGCATGCTTGATAAAGCCGCTGCGGAGTGGAGACTCACGCTCTGCGTGTCCCTTATTCTGGTGGCATGCAATGCAGCGCTCTTTGGTGCAGACAATCCTGAGTCCACTTGGAAGAGTTTCCGAGGGCCAAGCGGTCAGGGTGATGCAATGGATGCGGACATTCCCACGCGATGGTCGGAAGAAGAGAATATTCAATGGAAGACAAGTATTCCTGGTCGTGGATTTTCAGCACCGGTTATTGCTGGTGACCAGGTATGGGTGACTACGGCCTTTGATGATCCAAGCAGTGAGGAAGAGATAGTTCGTCGCACTGTCGATAATACGGGGAGTGAGCCGATTACCGTCTCTGATTCGGCGACGATGTATGCGGTTTGTCTGGACCGGAGGTCGGGTAAGATTCTGCAGCGTATTAAACTATTGCATCTTGAGAAACCACAGTGGGTACATGTTGAAAATAGCTACGCAACACCAACCCCGGTGATTGAAGGTAATCGGCTTTATTGCCATTTTGGCACTTTTGGTACGGTTTGTATCAATACGGATGATGGAACAATTCTTTGGAAAAATACTGATCATCAGGTGATGCATGAAAATGGACCAGCAAGCAACCCGATACTCTGGAACAATCTTCTCATCTTTCATTGTGATGGAAGCGACAAGCAATATGTCGCGGCGCTGGAAAAGGAAACGGGCGAATTCGCTTGGAAAACGGAGCGTACTGGAAGCATGCACGCTAATCCTCAATTAAAAAAAGCCTACGGGACTCCGGTGATTACGGAAGTTGATGGCAGAAGTGTTCTGCTTTCCCCAGCTGCGAATTGGCTCTATGCCTACGATCCTGCGACGGGAAAGGAGCTGTGGAAGGTCGCATTCGGGGTGTTAGGTTTTTCGATCGTACCAAGGCCAGTGATGGATCAGGAGAATGTTTATGTTTGCACAGGCTATGTCGCTTCGAATTTACTTGCGTTCGGACCTATTCGAGCCGACCGTCCTCCGGTGCTTCGGTGGCAATATCGAAAACAAGTCCCGCAGAAATCTTCTCCGCTACTGGCGAATGACAAACTCTATTTTACTTCTGATCATGGTGGCGTTTTGACATGTCTTGATACCCAGTCAGGTACAGCGTTGTGGCGCAAGCGATTGGCTGGGGGATATTCGGCATCGCCGATTTGGGCACAAGACCGAATCTATTTCTTTTCAGACGATGGAAAGACAACGGTGATTAAAGATAGCACCGATTTTGTCCCGATTGCTGAAAATCAGCTGGCTGGTCGAATTCAGGCGTCGCCAGCGGTAGCGGGTGACGAACTGTTTATCCGCACGGAAACAGATCTTTATAAAATAGCTAAATAACCGGATTTCTGGCACAAATATTTTTTACGTGACATGCTACATATTTGAAATAGAATGGACAGGCGAAGGGGTTTGGAATAAATGAAAGAGAGTTCGAGTTAATGTAGTGCAGGCATACTTCAGGGTGACGTATGATATTTGCCTATCTCAACGCATCGGAATGGCTCATGAATGTCTGCATTGGCGGCATGTTGCTTTGTTGGTTGATTGAAGTCACTGCCGCATTCAGAAACAACGCCCCCGGACTGGGGTTGTTTTCGTTGTTGCTTCCACCGATCGCACCCCTGATTATCGGCTGTATCTATGCGCGCGAATGGAAGATTGGGCAGGTGATGATTATATACATCGGTTTCGTATTCGGGTTATTTATTACATTGCTCTATACAATGTATCGTGCCGCGGAAAAGCTGAATTAACGTGTTCCGCACCATGGTGATGGACAGGTCACACGGTGGCCGATAATCTGGCCTCGATATATTCCTGATGTGTTGTCAGATAACATTCGCGGATGAGTTCGGCCGTTTCCGTATCGTCGAGGAAGCCATCGCTGAACCCCGGTGCATTTTCATCTATCGTTATACGGGCAATTGCTTTTAGATGAACGATAAGATCACGAGGGTCTTCATTCCCAACCGAAAAACGAATTGTTGTAGGCGTGAGTCCTGCATCTCTGATTGCATTCTCGTCAAGTTCAGAATGGGTTGTCAACGATGGGCAACTAACGATTGTGTTCGACTGACCCAAGCTGATCATATGACTGAACGCAGGCGATAGCGAATCAAAGAACCGCTGAAAGGAGTCCCTTGATATTTCACCGAGATCTATCGTAAATAGAGGCGCCGGCAAGCCCAGGAACGAAAGTTCGTTTGCCAGTGCATGGTTATTGTTTTCAGACAATGCACTCGAGTAAACCGTAATTGATGGATGGGAATCGAGAAATCGAGCAAGGATCCTCGTGTTAATACACTTTCGCAGCATCCGTACATCAAGTGTTCGAATGCCCTGAATCACCTCAAAGGCAGCATCTGCGCTGAGAAAAGCGCCTTTGACGTAGTAGACATTCCAGAACATTGTTTGGTCCCATCTGGAAGTATCGTCTGCATGCCCTTTGGGGAGGAACATATCTTCATTTCTTCCAATCACACATCCGGCAATAACACTTCCCGATCCGGACAAATCTTTGGTGTAGCTATGGATTAAAAAATCAGGCCGCTGCCGAACGTCCGGGAGAGCAAGCGGACGTTGCAGAAAAGGTGTTCCGACCGTGGCGTCCAGCATCACGCGGATCCCATGCTGATGTGCAAATTCACACATTTTTGGAACGTCGAGAACATAGCCGTGTGGATTGCAGGGCGATTCGAGATACAGGTAAATCTTCCGTCCTTCCGCAAGTCGATCCTGGTATTTTGACGTGGTCATCCTGTAGCAGGATTCAAAATCATCAGCGGAGAATCCATCGAACGTTTCTACGGCAACAGCAAGGTTTGATGGTTTAGCAAACCAGTCATGGATGAGTTGATGTGCCCCGCCATAAATGTTGCGACTCGTGATGAGGATATCGTCTCGCCCGAGTAAATGGGAAAGTGTGGCGTCGATCGCAGCCATTCCACTGCTATAATTCCAGGCTAGGTACTCCGAGGCGTTTTCTCCTGCCTCGAGATCGACGATATAGTTTGCAAGAGAGATGCTCGTTGGATTGAGGAGTCGGGAATAGATTTCCAGCATCGGCTCTTTGCCAGCAAATGCGTCTTCAATCCATTCTGCGCATGCATAGATATACGTTGCTGTGCGCGTGATAACGGGAGTGGCCGAAAAAAGTGCCGTGACGTTATCAATAATAGGATAGGGCCCTTTGGCTGTCTGAGTGGCTGTGCTGAGTGGAAGTGACTGATAGGCCCGCCGAAACGGCGTTTGGACAGAATCTAAAATCTTAGCGAGTTGAAATGAAAGGAACTTGAGCGCATTAAAACGAGCGATGCGATCGCTCGCTTCCAGCGATGTCATCTCAGAAAGTGTCACCTGCCATAGAGATTCAACCTCATCCTGACTTTGGTAGAGATGCGTTGCGATTGCTGCGAGGTGTCTGCCAAATGGCGTCGAGGAATCGACGGAAAAATGTTTGAGTTGTTCCTCGACGAGACCGTCAACGTCGGTGGCAGTCGTTGAGTTACGCCGCGGTGAAAGTAGTCGCTGGTTATCTCTAATTGAAGATTTACTCATGAAAGTGTGGTTTTATCCTCCAAAAACGCTTCTTGTTGATCGGCGAGCAGTTTAATCTGCGCTCGCGACAAAAGTGTCTCAGTGTTCAGGATGGCGTGCCGCTCCGGATCACTGAGAGAAATAAAATCAGCGCCAAATAATGATGCGTCGCGAAGGTCTGCGCCTCGCAGGTCGGCGCCGACTAGATTTGCACCCTCCAGATCTGCGCCCTGCAAGAGAGCATTTTGGAGATTTGCATCGATAAAGTGTGCATTGGCCAGGTTAGCGCCATTAAAATTAGCCGCCATAAGATTAGACTTTGTGAAATTCGCGTTTCGCAGAAGCGCGTTGGTGGCTGTTAAGCTGGATAAATCTCGATTGGACGCATCAATGCCCATGAGATCTAAGTCAGAAAAGTTACGCGAAGCAATAAGTTGATTGGCCTGTTGTTTATTTATGCCACTGGCGAGATAACGCTCCTCAAGCCAGGGATCTGCGCGATTATGGTATCCGGCATCCTGTTCCCAATAGCCCAATTGATCTTCTTCCAGCAATTCGATTGCCTCAAGCCACTTCACGCTTTTATAAAAATAGCGGTCTGGCACAATGACGCGCACCGGGCCGCCATATTCTGCGGACAGTGGCTTTCCCTCCGCATAAAACGCGAGCAGTGCAGTTTGTGCGACCTCGAGGGAAACACTGCTTGAATGTCCACGCGAACTTCGGGCGACAAAGGATACATATTGCGCGCGGGGTTCGATCTGCTCGGGCGACAGGAACTGTGCAAGGGGAATACCGCGAAAGGGAACTCCCAGGCGGGACCACCGGGTGACACAGTGAATATCGATGGATTGATCTTCGAGGGGTTCGGCAAGCAATTGCTCGAGCGTGAGCCTCCTCGGGGTTTT
>CAUZBD010000002.1:0-17696 GCA_963577795.1 Planctomycetota bacterium
TCGGTTTGTCCGCTCTGGAATTGAAAGCCATTGTTTAGGCCGACATACAGGCCGTAGCCGACCATCGCCAGAACAGCAAGGACAACCATTGTTTTAAGCGTACTCACAGTCGTCCTCCTTGACGAACTTTCTGTCGATTCAATACCGCTTTTTTCTTCTGACTCAGACTGTTAAGTTGCAAAGGCTCACGTTGCGAATCCATTGGCGCGGCTGATCCTCCACAGGCAAAAAAAAGCAGATGGTTCATTTTGAGTACGCAGAGGATTTGGGCGACAATGAATACCCAGACGAATCGGATTGCCCGGACGAAATCGACGATGATTCGACGCAAACTATCTTCTGTGCAGCATGTGGGGGCGAGATTTATGAGGACGCGCCTCAGTGTACGCTTTGTGGCCATTATATAACCGGTCATGATCGCCTGCGTAAAAATTGGTGGTGGCCCGCTATCGTCATAGCGCTACTTATCAGTTTTCTGCTTTGGATGTTTTAACTACGCATCCCTTGGATGCGTATGCCGATTCCAAGCGGGCGGCAATCATAGAAAAACAATGGCTCGACGGCTACACCAAGCTGTGTACCGCCAAAGCAACGGACCGAGAAAATGCCAGCGTTGCCAGCAGTCCTGATGCATCGGACCCAGAAACGTTTCTAAACGACGGGTTTCGGTTCTACGGCAGATTCATGCTTGAGTGCAAGTGCGCGTTTTTTGTCGTACGCCCACTGGGAAATATGGTGATCCTGCTTCTTCCAAAAGGAGTAGAAATCACAGCACTTTGCCCGGTATGCGTTCGCCGGTCGTATGGCTGGGGTGACTTTTCCACCCGCCAAAAACATTTCGTGAAAGCCTCCCAGATTATAATTTTGACGGAGTACGACCAACTGAGGCAGCGAGACGGTTTTTTTCCCGGGCACCATTTTCTGCACACTACGCGGCATCCATATTCTTTTTTGTACAGGTACCATTTTGCAAACACGGACCGGCACTT
This sequence comes from Planctomycetota bacterium, assembly GCA_963577795.1. GTDB lineage: Bacteria > Planctomycetota > Planctomycetia > Pirellulales > UBA7805 > UBA7805. Next base: position 990 of record CAUZBD010000002.1, read on the forward strand.
CGCGTACGTGCTGTTCATACATCATCCGCGTATAGGTATACGGAACGCTTCGTACTTCTTCTTCTCGAAGATACCGACAGACCGGTACCGTGACCTTATTGTCAACGCGTTCGATCACTTCACGACATGTGGTAACCGGTACGATGCGAACACACTCCTCAGTTACTATTTTGCAAACGCAGACTGGAACCCGACGTATTTCTTCTTCGACAACCCACTCGCTGACCTCTGTGGGCACTTTGATATTGGTAACGACTTGTTCGTAGGTTGTTTCTGGTACGTCAACAGCGACTTGCCGAGCTTGCCAGACCTTTTCAGAGACAGTTTTGGTTTTGGGTTGTTTAACCCAAACGAAACCTGGTATTTGATAGCGTTTTTTTCCATTGACAGGGTCAACGCCCCATCCCCCGGGCGCCCATTTGAGCAGGCTAAATTGTAAACGCCGAGGCTTTTCCACCTGCTGCGTCACAAATTCTCCCTGGTCGACATAGGTAGTTTTCATGCGTGTAACAGGTTGATGTGAGATCTGTGGAATCTCTTTTTCAACCGTGCGCGTCACACATCGTTGTACTTGTACTTTTTGTTCTCGGCACTCTGTTTCCATCACAGGGCGACTTACGGTATAGCGTTCTTCGCACTCCTTTGTTTCAACCACCTGCCGAACAATAGTGTAACTACGGTCAGAGACCTGTGTCTCCCATACCGGTTTAATGGATACACAGCGGACTTCGCGATCAATGATTTGCGTTTCAGGTCGGGCGACCGTGTAGTGGCATGTTCGCATCTCTGTTTCCCAGACCGGCTCATAGGTCGTGATCCAATGTTCTTCATAAGTAATATCGTTTTGTACACGACATGTGTCGACCTGTTGTTGCTGGTAAATAATTTCGCAAGGAGTTTGGCAGGGAGCGCCGCCGAGGTAATCCATTTCACCAAAGAGAACCTCAACCTGGCTTTGATTCGCAGAGGCCGCAAGTGGCGGTAGATTGACCACTACAATGACGACGAGAAACCGGATCCACGGCATTTTGTAGAACATGGCATTTATCCACAGAGGAAGAAAATGTGGTATCAGGGTTTTTGCACGGCATGCAAGAAATTGCAAAACCGAAGCATCGCCACTGAAAAGGTTCCGTCCCGCAACGGAGGAAAGAGGAGGCGGCTTATACATCAACTACCGTTCATACGAAAGGCTGATTTGTGCACTGCTGCGTCATGCGAACAAGGAGCGGAATTAAGGCCCGCCCCCTACAGCGGGCAGTTGCTGCCAACGCTAGCAGCGACACGCGTGTGGCGTTGTTAAGAATCGCTATTGCGCGTTGCGAGTGCCTGGAGGGTCAATGCCGCTTCAATTCGGACCTGCATATTTTTTTCACCGGCTCGTAATGCTTCGACCGAAAGACGAAGACTATGTAGATTGGCCTGCGGATTATTGGCAGCCAACAATCGCGTAGCGCGAAGCGCGTTTAGGAGAATACGTAAGCGTTTTAATTCGCGCTCATTTTGGTTTGTCTCTTCTGTGAGTGCCCGCTCGGTCGCCGGATCGAGCATCTCTTCAATGATTTCCAGACATTCCGTATTTCCGAGGCGAGCCAGACCGGTGGCTACATTGTAATGCACGTCGACATGATGGGCCTCTCCTAACATTTCCTCTAAACGCGCTGTTGCCTCCGCTTGCCGGACGGCAGCAAGACCTACTGCCGCCCGAGACGCAATTTTCCTGTCTTTGTTTTCTGAGGTTGCCAAAAGCAATGCGAGTACGTCCGGTGAAATATCACTTTCCGGACTTCTGGTGTTTTCAATCAGTAAGGCAATCGCCTCGATCGCAGCGAGCCTTACGCGAAGTTCGTCTTCATCTGCATGGCTGGAGGCGGCACGAATTAAAACCGGTGACACGGCCTCGGGAATCAAAAATTCTCCTAGTGCTTTGCAAAGAAAACCACGTCGGACAATCTCCTGACTGCGTGGATTGGTTCCGCCGAAGCCGTTGCCACTTTGAGGTGGCAACGGTTGATCAAGCAGATCATCCAAAAACTGGGCCACTTCGTCCGCCAGCGCTCGATTCTTACGGTACTGCTCGTTTTGCCTTAACTCCTCAGAGAAATTGTAAGCCAATTGCCAACTGTTCGCTTTGTTTTGCCGTATCTGCCGGACGATTTCTTCCGGATGTGTTCCGCGGTGCGCGAGCCAAGAAAATCCAAGCCAGAGTAGTACGATCATCAGTACGATCAAACCCGGAATCACAAATAGCTGGATGATAAATCCGGCAGAAGGTTGCTCGACGGGTGGCAAGCTTTCACGATCCGGCATGGATGGAGGGGAATCGGTGGGTGCTGCTGGATCGGACATAAACAAACGTCAACGAGGCTGTTCAAAGAAAGGCAAGTGGTGTCACTCTCCAGCGGAAGGGCTTAAAAACGTGTTCCGGCCGGTTACTCTTGGGGCGAACTTATTCTCAGGTTTTGGGGTTTGCCATGGAACGAAGCAACCGACAAACGTACGATAGAGGTCGTTACAGAGATAACTCTCTCTCCCTCAGGCTAGTTTAGACCTCAACGATCGGATTGCAAGTCTTGTGATGAAACTGGTTGATAAAACATTCGCCGAAGCGGTAGAAAATATTGCTTTTGACGAGGCCTTGTTGCTTGCTGCAGAACGTTCCGGTGATGAGGGTGGATTTTTGCGGATTTGGGAACCGGCCGAATGGCTCGTTGTCGTAGGTCGTGGCTCGAGTCTTTTGGCGGAAGTCAATCTGGAACGATGTCGCCAAGACGGGATTCCAGTCATCCGGCGGAGCAGCGGCGGTGCCGCTATCGTTGCCGGGCCAGGCTGTTTGTTTTATGCCGTCGTACTTTCACTGAGGCAATACCCGTCCCTGCGGTTTATTGACAGAGCACATACCTTCGTTCTTTCCAAGTTAGCCGAAGGCCTTGGGGATGTGGTGCCCGGGATCGAGCGGCAGGGAACCAGCGATTTGGCAGTCGAAGGAAGGAAAGTCTCGGGCAATAGCCTGCGGTGCCGAAAGGAGCATTTGCTTTACCACGGCACGCTCCTCTACAACATGCCGCTCGAACCACTCACGCATTACCTGCGTCTTCCGCCGCGACAGCCCGATTATCGCAAAAGCCGGTGCCACACAGATTTTGTGACAAACCTAAACATACCCCGCAAGGTCGTGCATCAGGCACTGCTCTCCGCCTGGAATCATCCAGACTCTTTTACCACTTGGTCTCAAAGTGAGATGGAGAGTCTGGTGCGCGAAAAATACAGCAAGCATAGTTGGACAGCCCAGATTCCATAAAGCAATACGCGTCAGACGAGCCGCCAGACTTTTCGCAGAAACCATTCTGTTCCAATAAGGCTGATGAAAAGCACAAGGACATACCACTTATCCCAGAAACTGACACTCACCTTAATCTTTTGTTCCATCTCCAGGGGCGTCACAAGCAGTTCTTGCATGAGGTTATTCAACTCTTCTGGCGATACAACTTTTCCCCCTACATCGCGCGTCTGATAAGCCAAGCTTTTGAGCATCGCTGCATCGCTGGTCGTACCTGCCAATTCACGATCTTTCGTATAGACAAAAAATTGAGCCGAGTCCGTTCGCTCCTCTTCCTCTCCATGCGCAGCGACAGTTAAGGTGTAGTTTCCGGGTGTTTCACAATCGCGGAGCACGCCGGAAAAGTTCTCACCAGGTTGCACGAGAGGGACTTCTCGCCGTCGACCATCGGGACCACGAATGTACGCGAAAAGCTGTACTTTCTCAGAATCACCTTTTCCCCTTCGATGACCTGCCTCAAAGGTGATTCGCTCTCCGGGTGTGAAACGACGACGGTCGAGTTTGATCCAAATATCGTTTATTTTTTGTTCTTCCTTCCGGGCCAGCCAAAGAACGACTTGCCTCCAGAATCGACGATAGCTATCGCGAAAACCTTTCATGACCCACCGCCATGTCGAATCTCCGGCAAAAGCGATGACACGACCTCCCGGTTCGGCAGTGGCGAGGAGCGGATTCCCTTTTCCGTCATCTGCCAAAACGCGAGCCCCAGATTTAATTCCGCGGAAACGGTTAGCCCCGGTGAGTGGTGGCAGGCGCAGCCAAGCCGTTCGATTATTCCCCTCAGAAGTGATCTGCATCATTTCACTCTGCTCTCCCCAGGGCACCGTAGGTTGCATGACGAGCGGTCCGGGTAGATGGAGGCTTCGATCAACCGGCTCGTCAAATTGTTGAATCACAAAACGGTCGATTTGGGGATCCATTTTAACGGGGGCAATCGCAGCAAGTGGTGTCAGGTGATAGCCGCCTGCACGGAAACTGTGCCACCCACCAAGCATCAGCAGTCCTCCACCATCGAGGACACTCTCTTGCAGTAACTGTAAATCGCCTCCACTACCCCTTGCGTTGCCTGAAAAAAAGACGCGGGAGTCAACGTCTCCAAGAATGGTCACATCGTAGGCTCCCGGTTCAAAATAGGACGAAAGATCTTTACGTGGCCAAGTTTTCTGATCACGTGGATTGAGCGTAAGGAGCGTTACATCCATGTCGGGCGAACTTGCCAATGCCCTGCGAAGAAAACGCTGTTCACGACGAATTTCGCCCTCGACATAGAGAACCCGGATACCGCCTTCGAGAACGGTGAGTACGGCGGGCAGGGCGTTGTTATTGGTGGTGATCTCTCCGTCTTGGGGCGGTACGCGTACGATAATTTTGTATTTCCCAGGTTTTTCAGGAATGTAATCAAATTCGAAAGCGACCGTCGAATTTGTCTCACTCTGTCTTACCTGTTGCGTGGCCACAACCTCTTCTTTTGCATCGGGTCCTGCGCGCACCAACTGCAGCGGAAAATCCTTGTTGAGATACCCTGAGATCTGTAATGTTCCACGAATCGGCACACGGTTTTTTGCGAACACAACGAAATCATCCGGCATCGACGAAACTTCGATATCGCGAATCTGTGCACTTCCTTTCCGATCTCCAAAGGGGACGGCATAGAGCGGGCATCCAAGTCGTTCGAGTAAGCGGGCAACACTATCCGGATCTATTTCTGTCATTCCGACGGTTTGTTCGGCACCATCTCCAAAAAGAAGCATCCCACGCAATCGTTTTCCATCCTCTCTTCGCAAGACGTCCTGCATGCTCTTTCCGTAACCGCTTTCACTACCATCCGGCAGAGATGTTTCTGTGAGGAATGCATCGAGATTAATCGCCTCCGCATTTTTGTCGAACGCATAAGCACTGATCTCAAATTCTTTTTCCTTGCGCAATCGGTCGAGAGACTCCCGGAGGTCGGCCAGTAGGTTTTTCATTTGTTCCCAGCGCGATTCACCGCTGGGGGTATCTTTTATTTGCATGCTTCGCGATTGATCGAAAAGCAAGAGGAGCGTTGCCGACTGTTTTTCATTTTCAGTCACAATATGACTCGGTCGCAGCAGAACAAAAAGGAGTACAAAAATAACGGCAAGTCGAATCGCCGCAAGTATCACTCGCCGTTGTGGTGAGAGTGGCGTGAAGAAGATAGACGCTGCCCACGCTGCAAGAAGCGCAACAGCGATCACGGCGAACAGCAGATAAGCTCCACCTGAAAAGTATTGTTCGGTGATCGGACTAATGCGCCAGTGTTGCATGAAAATGATGATACGGTTTTCGATACTTAGCGAAACGTTTTTCCGAAATTAAAGTTTTGCTCGCTGGTAAAAAAAAGTGGCCAAAAGGCCTTCTGTTGCGAAAACGATGGAGAGGGTCAAAAGCAACCAGGGTGCTGCCTCCCATTTGGTTTTTGCTTCGGCATCCTCGCGCAACCGATTGAGCGAATCAGTAAGCGTGTGAATTGGTAGACGATCTTTTGGATAACGCTGAGCCCAATCCATGCGATCAGCTCGTGTGAGATCGGTTTGCTCTACCGGTAGATTGACACTAAAGCCATACTCAGTTCCCTCCTTACCCCCGGCACCAATCCGGTAGTTCCCTGGAACTTCCGTACTGCTGATGAGGATTTGTTGGCCCTGATCATCGGGTGCAATCCGACGGCTGCCTGTGGGAGATTGGAGTAAATAGGAATCGATATTCCGATCTTCGGCATACAACGGCAGCCTCACTAACTCACCAGTGCTGTAATTGAGTTGCGTTCCTGCACTACCAACGAGGTATTCGGCCATCATGCCTACAAGGACAAAACCGGGCCACGCCATTTCGCGCGGCGCCAGGAATTCATTCCACGGTTTCCCCGTTCCCGGAGAAAGCGATGTGGTGAGCAACAGCACACGACCACGCCCAAGATCGCGGGCAACGAGTGCAGGTTTTCCGTTGCTATAAGGGATGATGGCCCTCGATTCTTCAGTCAAAGGGCCAATTTCCCAGATTTTGAAAATAGGATTTTCACGCCAGGGAATACTCCCTTCACGCGTTTTGAACCGTTGGAGGAGCGGATGTTCCAATCGCGAAGGCGCCAAATAAAGATCACCTCGCCACTGTCGCAGTAATTCTGCGGGCATAATCTCAGACGATGCCGTTGCGTTGAACACCTCCGGTGTCATCCCGGCATTGCTTCCTAAAGCAATAGCCAAACCCCCTCCGGCATCGACCATGGTTAAAAGTTGGTTCCATTGTTCGGCCGAAAGCGGTGGAGGATCCAATAACCAGACCGCGTCGAGTCCATCGAGGTTCTCATTTGTCAATTCCGCATAGGAAACAGTCTCCAATTCGTAACGGGTTTCTCCTTGCTGACTGAGCGTAGGTGGGGCGATTGCAGTCGCCAGTGTGCGACTCTGACGCTCGGCAGGATCGGGTGCCACGATCAAAATCTGATAGGGATCACGTACTGAGATTGTATAATAGCGCCGGTTGTCGATCGTTAAATCATCTTGCCTAGAAAGTTCGATGTAACCTTGCAGAATTCCTTGATCGCCGGCGCGAATTTGAAATTCGAGCGGAAGGGTTTCCCCTTGCTGAGAGTCGAGCCACTTTTCCCCCTTCTTTTCCGCTGCGCCCGTTTGATTGATGACAAAAATTTCTGCCAATTGTCGGCCCGAATATCCAAGGCATTGCAGTTCAGTGCGGATACGAACCAAGTCTTTTTCGGAGACGACCGTTCGTCCAATGCGGAGATTGCCAAGCGAGGCGTTGATCGGATTTTCGACGCCAACATCGAGAAGCGAAAAATGGATATCAGGATATTTTTCCAGACGCCGCTTCCACGAGGATTCAGACACCTGAGAATCCCAATCCACTGCTCCCATGTCGGTCAGCAGATAGAGTTCTTTCCGAGGTTCACTACTTTTTTCTAAAAGTGCGATGGCATTCTCTACGAGTGTATCCAGGTCTACCGAGCCATCGGCCTCGGCCAACTGTGCAATCCGATCGATCGAAGCGCCACGATCGCGATCGAACTGGCTGCGGGGTCCAGTCGAGTCAAGAACGACGAGTTGACTCCCTTTTGGAAGTTGCTCGATGACCTCAAGTCCCACGCCGCGGGCAACTTCAAGCCTGGTTTTGTTTTTACGGAGATACTCCATCCGCGGACGGGTATCGAAAGCGATGGCGGCTGCCACAGGTGCTGACCCTGCGGAAAAGAAACCCGAGGAATGAAAGACGGGTCTTGCTACTGCAAACGCAAGAAGCAAGATTACCAAGCAGCGAAGCAGCAGCAAGAAAAGATGTCGAAGTTTCAATCGTCGTCGATTGGATTCTCTCCGAATCTGCAGAAAGCGGAGAGCCGGAAATTCCAGTTTTCGCGGTCGCTCGCGCATGGCCAGATGCAACACGATCGGTATCGCCATCAACAGGCTACCAGCAAGCAACAGCGGTGTAATAAATGTCGGTATGATGGGGAAGTTTCCAGGTTTTTATGCGTCGAGCGGCCGAGTCCACTTCTTTTATTATCCCATTCATGGAGGGCGAACCCTAGATCAGACACCAAGTTTTTTGCTTATCGCATGTTGGAACGATCCGGTGAGCTGGAGATCGGGGGGGCAGAGAGCATCTGCTCGATAAGATTTGCGGTGGTTTGTATCGGCCGTGCTGCAGGGAAATGCTCAGCCACCCGCTGGCAGCGAGCCGACATTTCCACACAACCGAGCCAACGACCGAGCATTTTTGCGACACGAGGAGCGCGAAATTGATGGCGAAAAAGACCGCCACCCACACCCAATCGGGCCACACGCTGTGCATTATCCGGCTGGTCGTACGCCATTGCCATGATCAATTGAGGAATGCCCGCTGCAAGCGCCTGCGCGGTGGAGCCGATACCGCCATGATGCACCAGCGCGGCAGCCTGCGGCAAAAGTTGACTGAATGGAACATAGGGGAAATGGACAATTCCGGCAGGAAGATTGGCAGGAATGTGTGCGGCGTGCCGACTCAAGAAAATTGCTCTTTGGTCAAGCTGCCGGGTTGCGGTGGCAGCGACTTCAAAAAAATCTTTCCCGTGTCGCATCGCTGACCCGGGAGTGAAAACCAGCGGGGGTGTTCCGGCCTGCAGAAATGTTTGCAGTTCTGCATCGTGCGGCACCACAACGCTTTCATCCCACAGGGGAAACCCGGTGAGCCGGGTATTCGGAGGCCAGTCGGCCTGTGGCGGTGCGTACCAATCGGGAAACAACCCGATCACGCGTTCGGGCGAGTGACACCAGCGATCAAGTAGCCGATGAACGGGACGCAACCCCAACGCGAGTCGAAAGGCATTGGTTTCTCGGGCCACAACAGGATCGGCCAGCAAGCGATCGGCAAGGTAGAACTGGAATCGCTTGAGCCAGTGTGGGATATGGGATCCGGTCAGCATCGGGGGGAGACGCGGGGTATCGTCCATGCTGCGAAAGACGACCGGTTGTAGATGGAGGGTGGCTAGCGGAATTCCCAACTTCTCCTGCGCAATCCGCGCTCCAAAAGCAGTCAGTGGTGCTGCGACGACAGTTTTCCCGGGCAGGTAGAGTTCCTGGAGTAGTTTGTAGATAGGCCGCATGGTGTGCAGCATCGCCCAGCGGGCCAAAAGTCTAAAGCCGCGAACCGGATGCCAGACATCGGGGTCGTCAGCCACCGCATCAAACTCAGCGCTCGTTCCAAGTGGCCGGAAATCAAAACCGAGTCGTTTAACGAGTGATTCGAAACTGGGATTTGTCAGCACAATCACTTCATGGCTGCGATGGGCCAGTTCCTCTGCGATTCCCAATATCGGATGGACGTCACCGGAACTACCGATTGCAATCAAAATCATCCGGGCCATGGCAGCCTTTCCGTTTTTGGAACGCGTCGCTCAGGACGCCATCACAGCGTGCGTATCGGCAAACTGCGCAGCGGAAATCAAGATGCACGATTCGCACCGACTGCATAGCCGATTGATATCTTCCGCTTCGTCTATCGGGGCGAATCCCAATTCAGAGACAACGTCTTCCTCAAGACGACTGAGAAGAAAAAGATTCGCCTGCTCCCGGGCAGCAAGCAATTGAGCAGCGGCGACTGCATCGGCAGAGCGTTGTCCACGAATCGTGTGGCCGGCCAAGGGCACATCATGCTCCCAGGCAAGTTGCCTAAGTGCCGAATCAGCTGTTGGAGGCGTCTCCAATTCACAACAGACCGCCACGATTCCCCCGTCGACCACGGCAGACAATCCCGCATTGACGGCGCGGGCCACATTTTCCCAAGTTTGATGAGAAGCATCGCCATCGATGCCCACGATCACGAGTTGTGCTTGCTTGTAAACTTCGTGTCGGTGGACAGCGGCGACGCGGCGCAAGCCTTCTTCTTGGACCATCTGCAGATCACCGGCAAGGATTTGCAGGATCGAATTGCCACCGCCAGGAATGACCTGGATCGTTGCATTGAGCCCTAATAGCCAGGCCGCTTCCTTACTCTCCTCCGCTCTTCGTCGCCGAGCAACATCGGAATCTTCGTTACTCGCCTTGTGGTAGCGCTCCATCGTTGCGGCATCGGCGTAGGTTGGAAAGAGAACCGTGTGAATCCCATGGTAGGCAAGTGCTGATTGGGGACGAAGGCAACCAATAGGAAAAACAACATCGGCATCCTGGATTGCACGATTGAGGTAGATTGGCTGGTTGTCGGAAGATGTCGCCACAAACCCGAGTCCTTCTCGGTCGGTCGGATCGTGAATCACAAAGCCGACATGTTTTGCGATTGCTTCCGGGAGTTCGTTGCGGAGGTCCTTCTTTTTGTCCTCGGGCGCGGTGGTGCCGAGAATTGTGATATCCGCAGGCGCGATACCGGCCTCGCAAAGCGGCCCGACGAGTCCAGCGATGAGCAGTTGGGGTCGAGGAACCGCGGGGTCGACTGGAATGGCGATGCGATCTCCCGAAACGACTGCTTGCGTTAGCGGTGAATATCCAATCGGGTCGAGCATCGCCGCGGCGACCGCCGCCACAATATCGTCGAGTGGTTCCCCCGCAGGGGGACCGTAGGAAGCAAGAAGTTTCTCTTCTGGTAAATCGAGCTTCAAAGCGGCGTTCTGGCCATAGGCTAATTCTGCTTCCATCGGTTTATGATAGATGTCTCGTTGGCGAAACGTCAAGCTTCACCCCCCGCTATCTCTGAGCGAGTTGCCCGCGAGCGGATCTTGCCAGGCGGGAATTCCCTCCGCCTGCTGCTGCGCAGCATACAACAGATGAAAGGGCTGTGTGGGTGAGAGCGGGACTCCTTCGTTAACCATCCTCTCCCGCGTCGCTTCCCACCAGCAGTCGTAGGCCGAAACCATGGCGGCAGCCCGTTTGGGATGTTTTGCGATTACGTTCGACTTCTGCCCAGGATCGCGATTCAAATCATAGAGTTCCTCTTTCCCGACGAGCCGGAATCTTGTGTCACGAACGGCAAAGTCCCGCCACTTGTGCGCATCTGGTTCGGTGCCGACTGGCCAGCGGCCTTTGTGCGTGAAGAGATAGCGCAGCGATGGTGAACCGCCATCAAGAAACGGCAGTAAATTCTCGCCTTCAACCTGGTCGGCGGGTACCGAACCACCGGCAATCGCTACGAGAGTCGGAAACACGTCGATGTGGGCGGCGGGAAAGTCGAGATTGCGTCCCGCAGCGACGTGACCATCCCATCGCAGGTAAAACGGCACTCGAACTCCTCCCTCCTCGGCACTTCCCTTGTAGCCCTTCATGCCGGCATTGAAACCGAGCATCGGAGTCCCGTCTGGATGACTGCCTAGTTTTTGACCAGAAATCCCCGAACCGCCCGGTGCCATTCCGTTGTCGGACATAAAAATCACGAGCGTATTCTCCAGCAGACTCCAAGCGGCGAGTTTGTCGAGCAAGAGCCCCATGTTCTCGTCGATGTTCTCAATCATCCCATAGTAACCGGCATGGTTTTTACTGAAGCCGAGTTGTTCAAACCGCTGGCGATTTTTCTCAGGTGCGATGAACGGGCCGTGCGGGGCGTTGGTTGCGATGTAGGCGAAAAAGGGTGACTCCATATTTTTAACTTCATCGATCCAACCGAGTGCGGCATGAAAAAAAACATCGGTACAGAATCCTTGCGTTTTGACAAACTTTCCATTGTGGCGAATCACCGGATCGAAGTATTTGTTGCCCGGTGCATCGGCACAACTGCAGTCGTAGGCTTGCCCGATTCCTCCTGCGCCGTGGATGAAAGATTCCCCAAATCCTCGGCGATGCGGTTGGTAGGCTTCTTCGTCGCCAAGATGCCACTTGCCGAAGATGCCGGTCCGGTAGCCGGCCTGCTGGAGTACTTCTGCGAGTGTTTTCGCCTCGAGCGTCATCCGTTCGCGTTCGAAAATGGTATGCGTGACTCCATTCCGCATCGGATGCCGCCCGGTCATGAGTGCCGAGCGGGTGGGAGAGCAGGTGGGACTGACGAGAAAGCGCGTCAACCGCGTACTCTTATCGTAAAGTTGGTCTAGATGCGGTGTTTTGATCCAGGGGTGCCCGTGTCGACCGATCGGCGCATATCCCTGGTCGTCCGTGACCACCAGAATGATATTCGGCCTCGCTCCTGCGAGCGATTTTTCTACAGTCGCCCCATACGCTGGAAGGTTTGCAGCGCAGAGTAAAAGAATCCAGTACCCGAATCGAAATCGTTTGCCGAATCGCATTTTATAGTTCGTCTTTATCCGTCTTTCCTTTTCACCGATTGCAGGGAAAAAATGCTTTAAGCGGTCGTATCCATGCGGAGATGTTGTACCCACACCGGTGGCACATTAATCAGGATACTATCGCGACGGACCCGGTGTCGACCAATATGCCCCTCCATGATCGCATTGACTTCGCGAATACGACGGCGATTGTTTCCAAGTGTCACCATTTTGCGGATCGGTCGCACATACATGTATTCGAAGTAACTCAGCATTCCCCCTGGTTTGAGTAGTTTGAAATAAGAAGCTGTGATTTCCTCGACCACCTGTGTGGGGAAATTGATATGGGGCAGACCCGAAATGATAAAGTCATATTTTTCGTCAGGATTAAAATCTTGGAGAGGAAGTGCAAAAATTTCTGTCATTTCTTTGGCGCGCATCCAGTGCTGTTCTTTGGCGAAACGCTGACGAAGAACAGCGACGAAATTTTCGTTGAGTTCGACCAGATGGTAGGCGTCACCGGCTTGCAAGAAGCGTACGATCCGGTCACTGAAAGGACCGGTTCCGGGGCCACATTCTAGAATGCGGATGGAGTCCTTGCCCCGCTGCTGAACGAACCGGGTGATTGCCTTGGCCACAAAGCGGCTACTCGGCATCAATGAACCGGTTGTTTCAAAATGGGTGCCAAATTGTTTGACAAAAGTGGCTTGCTGTTTGAGTGTGTTGAGCATGGGTGTTGGCCGAATGAGTACACAAGGGAGGTGTTCTTCAGTAAGTCAATTCCAGCAAAAAGGGTATCCCGCTCAATCGACGAAGTAAAGATGAAGCGAAGAATATTTTACCAAAAGTTTTGCATCAGGTGGAGCCTACAGACGCGTTGCTTCACGTGGTAACCTAGATCGCTTAAGGAGTAACGGACAAAAAGCAGCGATCTTCAGCTGGGAGGCGTCGGTGGTAAAGAAGACAATAGCGGATATTTCTCTTGCGGGAAAAACAGTTTTAGTGCGCGTCGATTTCAATGTACCTCTCGATGAATCGCAGCAAATCACCGACGACCGGCGAATTCGAATGGCGATGCCGACGATCGAAAAAATTCTTACTGGGGGAGGTCGTGTGGTATTGATGAGTCACTTGGGTCGGCCCCAGGGAGAGGGCGGCGAACCACGCTTTAGTCTTCGTCCTGCTGCCGAGCGGCTTGCACAACTTCTTGATCGCCCGGTGGCATTTGCTGCCGATACGGTGGGAGGAGATGCCCGCGCGAAGGTCGCCAGCGGAGCCGATGTCGTGGTGCTCGAGAACCTCCGGTTCCAGGCGGGGGAGAAAAAAGGCGAGCAGGCATTTGCTGAGGGACTTGCGAGCCTTGCTGATATCTATTGCAACGATGCCTTCGGCACCTGTCATCGTACCGATGCGTCGATGGTGGCGGTGCCTGCGGCGATGGAAGGCAAACCACGGGTGGTTGGATTTTTAGTTGCCCGGGAGATCGAATACCTGACCGATGTGATTAGTCATCCTGAGCGTCCGTTTGCCGCCATTCTCGGTGGGGCCAAAGTTTCTGACAAAATCGGTGTGATTGAAAATCTACTCGGGATTTGCGATCACGTGCTGATCGGCGGGGCGATGGCCTACACTTTTTCGCTTGCCCAGGGTGGCCGCGTGGGCAATAGTCTCGTCGAGCCCGACAAAGTGGAGTTGGCCGCAAATCTTTTACAGCAGGGCGGTGAAAAAATCAAGTTGCCGATCGATACGCACTGCGGCGATGCATTTTCAGCGGACTGCAACAAGCAGGTGGTGCCGGCAGGTGAAATTCCTGACGGATTTGAGGGCCTCGACATCGGACCGGAGACGGCCCGTCGCTATGCCGCGTTGGTTCGAGATGCCAAAACGGTCGTCTGGAACGGACCCATGGGAGTGTTTGAGATTCCGCCGTTTGATGCAGGTACCCGTGCCGTTGCAGAGGCCATTGCCGCAAGCGATGCGGTGAGTATCATCGGTGGCGGTGACAGTGCGGCAGCGATCGAACAACTCGGGTTTGCTGAACAGGTCTCGCACGTGAGCACAGGGGGTGGTGCCAGTTTGGCGATGCTCGAAGGTAAAAAATTTGCTTCCGTTGAGTTACTCGATGAGGTCGAATGAAGTCGGGCAAGATTGGGCGAAAAATAAGGCCTGAGAAGAATTAAAATTTTGTTGTTTTGTCCCTTTCCGGCCCGGCCCCACTCTGTTGGATCCTCGTTTTCGGCGGTATGCTGACAGTAACTGAACCGACTTCCTACCCGACGGCGCTTCTCGTCGTAAGAAGTAAGTAGACATGAGTTCGCCATCCACAGCCGATCCGATCAACTATTCAACCACTCCGTTCAGCACAGGTGGCCGGGAATATCAGCCGCCGGCCTCACCCCTGGTGGTCATTTGTATCGATGGCTGCGGATGTGAATACCTCGATGTCACGATGGCGCGTGGCCGGATGCCCCACGTCACGGCGATGGTCGCCCGCGGATATCGAGGTTTAGTGCGTGCGGCACTCCCCACCTTCACCAATGTGAACAACGCCGCAATTGTCACCGGCCTACCACCGAGTGAGACGGGTATCAGCGGCAATTTCTTTCTCAATCCGGAAACGGGCGAGGAAGTGATGATGAACTCGAAAGAATATCTGCGGGCAGAGACGATCTTTTCTGCAGCCGCCACCGCCGGCCGTAAAATTGGAATCGTCACAGCGAAAGAAAAACTCCGTGATCTACTTTCTGCAGGACTAGAGATGGGTGTACCGGGAGGTGCGATTGCCTTTTCGAGTGAGAAAGCCGACCAGGCACAATTTTCCACGCATGGGATTGAGAATGTTGAAGATGTGGTTGGAGAAAAAACACCAAAAATTTACAGTGCCGATGCAAGTCTTTTTGCCCTTCGGGCAGGTGTTGCTTTGCTCGAGCAGAAGCAAGCCGACTTTTTGTATCTTTCACTGACCGATTACATGCAGCACAAATATCCGCCCGAGGCGGAAGAATCGCTTGCTTTCTATGAAGGGATGGATCGCGAAATCGGTCGTCTCATGGATCTGGGCGCGGTCGTGGGGGCAACGGCCGACCATGGAATGAATGCCAAGTGCAACGCCGAGGGCGACGTCAATGTGCTCTATCTGGAGACGGAACTCAATAAAAATTTTGGCACAGGACAACGTGTGATCTGTCCGATCACCGATCCCTATGTGGTGCATCACGGAGCCTTAGGGTCTTTAGTGATGGTTCATCTGGCACCCGAAAGCGATCAAGAAGCAATCGCCCGCTGGATCCTCGCCCAGCGTGGGGTGACCGAAGTCTTTGATCGCAATACCGCAGCGGAGAAGTGTGAGTTACCGCCCGAACGGATTGGCGATTTGGTGGTGCTTGCCGGCCGCGACTATGTGATTGGTCGCACACCGGCAGATCACGATCTTTCCCAGCTAGGTGGCATGCTTCGCTCACACGGCGGGCGCTATGAGGAGATGGTCCCCATGCTGCTTTCTGAACCGCTCAATGATAAGTATTACGCTCTCGCAGCGGGCGACCCGCGTAATTTTGATATTTTTCAGTTTACCTGCAATGGAGTTCAGCGATGAGTGCGACCGCACCGATCGAGAGTGCCTTGGAATTGCCTTGTTATGTGGCCGGAGAACCGGTCGTCGGCAATAGCAAATTGGAAGTTCATTACCCTTATACGGGCGAAGTGTCGGGCATTGTATCGATGCTTGGTCGCGAGGAACTCGATGCGGCTATTTCCGCAGCTCTTGCCCCTCGCGATCCGCTCACACGTTACCAGCGCTACGAAATTTTAGAACGGGCTCGCACGTTGCTTTCTGAGCGGGCCGATGAATTTGCCCACCTGATTCGCAGCGAGGCGGGCCTCTGTATGCGGGAGACCCGCTACGAAGTCGGTCGTGCCCAGGACGTCCTCCAGTTTGCCGCCATGGAATCGCTTAAGGATGACGGTCAGATTTTTTCTTGCGATGTCTCGCCTCAGGGTAAGGCCCGTAAAATTTTTACGATTCGCGAACCACTTAATCTGGTTGCCGCGATCACACCCTTCAATCACCCGCTCAATCAGGTTGCGCACAAGCTCGCGCCGGCGATTGCGGCTGGTGTGCCAGTGATTCTTAAGCCGGCGAAGAAAACGCCGCTGACTGCCATCCGCTTCGTGGAACTTCTCTATGAGGCCGGCCTGCCTGGTCCCATGCTGAGTGTGTTGCTGGGCACGGTCGACGAATTGCTCGACCCGCTGGTGGCCGATGAGCGGATCAATCTGGTGACCTTTACCGGCAGTACCCGGATCGGCAAGCAGTTGCCCAAGACGGCCGGTTACAAAAAACTTTGTCTGGAGCTGGGCGGCAATTCACCACTGATCATCCTGGACGATGCCGAGATGGATTTGGCCGTCACGCTCGCCGCCGAAGGATGCTTTCGCAACTCAGGGCAACGCTGCACGGCCGTCAAGCGGCTCTTGGTGCACGAAAAAATTCTTGCCGAGTTTACCGAACGGTTTGTCGAGAAAGTCAAAGAGTATCCGGCCGGCGATCCGGCGGATGAGGCCACGCGGGTCGGCACGGTGATCGACGAACCGGCGGCGATTGAATTGGAAGATCGCGTCAAAGCGGCCGTGGCCCAGGGCGCCAAAGTACTCGCTGGTGGAAATCGTGAAG
>CAUZBD010000003.1:0-17644 GCA_963577795.1 Planctomycetota bacterium
GGCATCGGTACCGTGACTCGAGAGTGAAAACCAAAGGGGCAGTCCGCGCGGTCGGCGACTGAGGTGCAAGGCAAAATTTTTAGGATCGCTTTGGTCATTAAGCGAGGGGGCAACGGGTGTGTTCGATCCCAGGTAGGTTCCCGACCAGCGGTGGGCGGCGATGGCGTCCGCTGCGTCGCGGTAGAGCAGGGCACAGCTGTCGTAAGGTGCAAACAGCCACTTGTGGGGATCGACTGAGAGAGAGTCGGCACGTTCGATGCCAGCAAAAAGATGCCGATGTCCTTCTGCGAGGATAGCGGGGAAGCCGTATGTACCGTCAATGTGCAGCCAAATGTCTCGGTCGCGACAGAATTGGGCGACACCTTCCAAATCGTCGACGACTCCTAGATTAGGGGTGCCGACTGTGGCAACGATTGCCATGATCTCCGCTTGGGAATACTGGGCAAGTGCTGCTTCTAACGTCTCTCGGGTCATACGATGTGCGGCATCGGTAGGAATATGCACCAGCGTGCCGTCCACCGCCGCAGCCGATTCTTCCACAGCAAAGTGCGCTTGCTCGGAAGTGGCTACGATACTTCCAGATCCAAGGCATCGTCCTTGCTTGCGGGCTTTCTTTCGCGCGGCCACAAGCGCAGCAAGGGTTCCGAGCGTGCCGCCAGAAACAAACGTGCCTCCCGATGAACTGGGTAAGCCCGCTAGGTCGGCAAGCCAGCGCAGCACCTGATTTTCTGCAAAAATAGCGCCGCTGCCACTGGCCCAGGTCCCGGCAAAAATTCCAGAAGCTGAAACCAAAAGATCGCAGATGGCGGCAGCCGGCGTGGTCGCGGAGGGGATTGCGGCGAAGGACCGCGGGTGGCCCTGGTCGATGCACGTGGGAACAATTTTTTCGAGCAACAGGCCCATCGCACGGTCCAGGCCCAATCCATCGCGGGTGAGGGTTTCCCCAAGCTCGGCACGTAGCGATTCTGCCGTTGCTGTTTGGCCGATGCGGGTTGTCGATGTCGCGGTCAGGCGAGATTTCGCTTCGGCGGTAATCCGCTGCAGTGCGGCATCGGTGGGTTTGTCGAAGAGATGCATACCAACTTGGCAACGGATTTTAGGGAGCCACGACCATCGTATCGTAACCCAATGGCCACCGGGTCGCCAGCAGGAGGTCGTTTGCCGTTACCAGGTTTACCGAGCCATGGTATACTGCCGACGAAATAATTTTCCGAGTGCGGCGCTGCCACTCACGAGGAGAGGGGAACCGATCGATGGAACTGATTTCGATTGCAGTCGGGCTACTTCTGTTATTGCTGGGGCGAAAAATATTTTGGCTCTTTGTGGGACTCGCTGGGTTTCTTTGCGGTTTCCAGGGTGTGCAAATGTTTTTTTCTGATCAGGCAGCTCTCGGTTTTGTTTTTGGTCTTCTGGTGGGAGTGGTTGGTATCTTTGTCGCCGTCTTCTTTCAGCGAATCTCATTTGCAATGGGTGGTTTTTTTGCGGGTGGCTATTTGAGTCTGGCTTTCTGTAGTCACCTGGGCATTGAAGAGCCGTCTAAAGTATTATTTATTATTGTGGGTTTCATTGCTGCGGTGGTTGCTTTGATGTGGATGGACTGGGCAATCATTCTCCTTTCCGCCTCTGCAGGAGCTGGGGCGATCGTTGTGAATATTGCCCTCTTGAGTCCACCCTGGAGTTTTTTCGTGTTCCTGCTGCTGGTGCTGATCGGTTGTGTAGTTCAGGGCCGTGCACTTCAGGGCGGCCTGCCGCCACCCTCGTAATTGCCCGCAACGACAATCGAAAAATCGGAGCCGTAGCGCTTACTCCGTCTTTGGTCGTTCCATCACCAGTACACGGTTGTGGCCACTATCGACGACGAATAATTTTCCATCACGGAAGCAAACGCCGTGCGGCCCCTTGAGGACCGCTTCCTCGCCTGCGCCTCCCAGAACCGTCTCGACCGTTCCTCGCTGCGGGTCGTAGAGGCGGATCGCGTTGTTTTTATCGTCGGCTACGTAAACACGGTCCTGCGAATCGATACAAATGTGTTTCGGTTCATAAAACGCCGCCTCGGCAGCCGGACCATCGCGGAATCCTTTCTCGCCGGTGCCAGCAACGGTATAGAGCCTGCCCCGGGTGTCGATCATCCGTAGTACATGTCCGGCCCGTTCCAAGATATAGACATTGCCGCGTGAGTCGCCTGCAACTGCCCGCGGGTCGAGGAGGGCACTTTCGCGCCCGAGTGCCCCCTCGGTCGGAATGCCTCGCGTTCCCGTTCCGGCAAGCGTTTCCACGCGACCGGTGGCGAGGTCGATTTGCCGGATGCGGAAGTTGCGAATATCGGCGATGAGAAGCTTACTGGCATCGGGAGTGAGCGTGACGCAGATCGGTTCGCGAAAGCGGGCGTTTTTTCGATCGTCGCCGTCTCCGGCAAAACCAGCTTGCGGAGCGCCGGCGAAAGTGTCGACCTGCCCAGTTTTCGCATCGATCACGCGGATGCAGTTGTTTGAACTATCGGAGAGGTAGCATTGACCCTTTGGGCTGATTGCCAGATTGTGCAGATGATTGAAGCGTGCTTTTTCTGCCGGTCCCCCGTCTCCGGCGTAGCCGCCGTTTTCAGTGCCGGCAACCGCAAAAAGGATTCCTGACTGGTCGAGTCCGAGCACACGCCCTCCGGAGAGTTCGACAATCCAGGCGTTGCCGTGACGGTCGAAATCGATGCCCACCGGGTAGCGGAGGTCTCCGGTTTTTGCGGTGTCCGGATCTTTTTCTGTCGTGGAGTCGCCCACCAAAATACGGACGCCGTCTGGTAGCTCTGCCCCAATAGGGGAACCAAGCAAAAAGAGCCCGAGCAGACCGGAAAGTCCCGCTGCTCCAAATCGGTCGAGCACAGACATTTGAATACTCCCGTTTGCACAAGGCAGACAATGCATAAATATGGCCCTGCGTTTATATCTAATTGCGTCTGGAGGACAACCCACCGTACTGTTGGGGGGAAGTTCAGAAGCGTTGCAGATCGACTATACTAAGCACCCCGGAGTTTATCCCACCCTGCGAGTGATCCTCTCGCGATCTCGCCCCTTTGCAAGGAATCACACCTTTGAAAACACATCTTCTTTTGACAACCTTTTGTTTTTGTCTGGTTTCCTTGGTTTCAGTTTTTTCGCAGGCGGAGACAAAATATCCACATGTGATGCCACCGGACCCACTGCCTCCCCATCCACGTCTTTTTGTGGATCAAGAGGAGGTGGAGCAATTGCAGAAATGGTCCGACGAAGAGTCCTGGCTCGGTGCATATATCAACCTCATGATTGAGGATTTGAGAAAAACCGTCGCCGATCCCAACTTGCCGACCGAGAATCGCGGTCCGAACGGGGGAATTGCTCGTCAGGCGCATAGCTACGGAATTGCCTACGCGTTAACGGGTGAGAAACCCTTTGCGGAGGCGGCGGCGAAAATTCTCACGGCCTACGTGCCGCTCTTTCCTGACTACACCGTTTCAGGCATGAAAGGCAAAGCAACTTCGGCAACTCTCGAAGAATGCGATTGGGCCATTCATGCGGCGTCGGCCTACGATCTGATCTATAACTCGGGTGTCCTTGACGATGAACAGAAAAGGGCGATTGAACAGGATGTCCTCAAAGCCTCGGCGGAGGTCATGCGACAGTGTAACCATCGCTTCCGCAGCAATTGGCGTGCGCGGGCCATTGCAGGGGTTGCGATCATCGGATTCTGTATTGGTGACCGAGAGTTAATCGACGAGGCCCTCAATGGTTTTCGTGATGAAAACGGCCGCGTCCTTCGAGATGGTTTTGTGCAGCATGTGGCCTGGTCGATTCTTGCAGATGGAGTCTTTTACGAACGGTCCGTTCACTATCAACTCTACACGGCAGACGCCTACGCGCTGATTGCAGAAGTTGCACGACACAATGGCGTGGATCTTTGGAATTTAGAGGTCCCGGGGCATCCGCTGGATGCGGGAGCCGATGTCGAGCGAACGTTTGGTCCGACGGGAATAAAAACCGTAAAAGCAATCTTTGATTCACCCTTCTACGAGGCCTTCAGCGACGGATCGCTCGTGCGTTTAGGTAATTCTTATGCGGATCGCCTCGAGCGGACACGATGTTACGAACCCGCGTATCGGGCGTATGAGGACCCCAAATTTGCCTGGTTGTTACGCCGCGGCGTGAAATTTTCGCGTCCGATTGCCGGGGGCGGGTATCTGACTCCCGAAGAAATTGCGGCAGCGAAGGCAAAGGCCAAGCGCGAGGGTGATGCCCCGCGGCGACCGCTCGGTCCGTTGGAGCTTTTGTGGCTGGTACCTGAATTGCCCCTAGGAAAGTTCGACCACGGAGAAGACGCGACGATTGGGGTGACGGGACGTCATGAAAATAACTGCACCGTGTTACCTAATGGTGGAATCACGGTACTGCGTGAAGGAGTGGATCCAAAATCGGTAGGGGTTCAAATGACCTATGGCGATTGGGGTTCATCACATACGCATCCTGAATTATTGGCAATTACTATTTCTGCCGGTGGCCACTTGGTGATCCCGGAGGTCCGCTACCATCGCTATGGCCACCAGGATTATCTCAGTTGGGATCGTCAGTCGATTGCGCACAATACGGTTACCGTCGACGAAGTCTCCCAGTACCCGCAAGATATTCCTGATCCCTGGGCTGTCGAGCGAGACGGGAAGCATGCACGCGGTCGTCCGCTCTTCTTTCATGCGGGGGATCGACTGAAAGCCTTTGGTGCTGAATGTGACACAGCGTATGAGGGTGTGTTGCTCAGTCGCGCGGTGGCGTTGCTGGGAAGTACGATTGTCGATTTTTATCGCTGCCGGAGCGATAGCGATCACACCTTTGATTACGCGCTGCATATCGATGGGGCACTTGCCGACAGCACGGTGTCTCTGAGTGAACCCGATGAAGGATCCGTTTCTGAGAGTTTGGGATATATTCACTTGCTCGCTCCACGGCGTGGCGAAGCCGACGGCGGCAGAGAGACGATGCATTTTGAATCGCCGGGTGGTAAATTGCAGGTCGACTTACTGTCGGCGGGAGAAAGTGAGATTGCTGTCGCAACCGGACACGCCGATCTTAAAGGGAAAACCAAAGAGGCACTACTCGTCCGCAAGCGAGGAAAAGATGCGAATTTTATCGACGTCCTTTCTTTTCCTGACCGTGAATCGTGGAAGGAAGTGGCGGTTCTCGGCGAACTTCCCCCCGGCGTGTTGGGGGTTCGTCTGATCGCCGAAGACGGCACGGAACAGTGGGTGGTGAGCAGTGCGGAGAGCAAATCCTTTCAGCTTGCCGGACAAACGGTCACGGGGAGAATGGCGCTACTCGAAAAGAAACCGAGTGGGCAGCTGGAATTAATCGAACAGGTTCAATAGGTTAAAGGGAGTTATCGCGTGCAGGTTAAAAAACTATTTCTCGTTCTCAGCCTAGTGCTGGGAGCCGCAGGCCAACTCACGGCACATCCTCCCGAGCAGCATCCGCAGCAGGACCATCAGGAAAAACCTTCGTATCCTGGGATGGTCCTTCCCGAATTGAAAGGTCCTCATCCTTGGTCGGACAAACCGGTTCTTGACGATCCTTCACGGTTTCACATTGCGATTATGACCGATCGCACGGGGGGGCATCGTCCGGGCGTATGGATGCAGGCGGTTGAAAGTGTCAATCTCCTCCGCCCCGATTTTGTGATGTCGGTTGGCGATTTAATCGAAGGATATACCGGGGATGAGAATCGGGTGCAGGCGGAGTGGCAGGAATTTCTAGGATTCATCGATAAACTGGAGATGCGGTTTTTTTTCGTGGCCGGTAACCACGATCTGACCAATCCAATGATGCACAAGATTTGGCGGGAGCACTTCGGGCCGGAGTGGTATTCATTCGACTACAAAGGGGTCCATTTTATCTGTCTCTGTTCGGAAGATCCCAATTTCCGTATCGGGGATGTCCAACTCAAGTGGCTGAAAGAGGATTTGGAAAAATCGCAAGATGCCCGTTGGACGCTGGTTTTTCTGCACAAACCACTCTGGTTTATCTCGGAGCGGTATCAATCCTTTGGAATGTTCGACAAGACGCAGTGGCCCAAAGTTGAAAAACTACTTCACGGTCGCAAGCACACGGTCTTTGCCGGCCATACGCACCACTATGCCCAGTTTCATCGAAATGGTGCGACCTATTATCAATTGGCAACCACGGGCGGAAGTTCCCAGTTACGAGGAGTCCCCTACGGCGAGTTCGATCACATCATGTGGCTCACCATGGAACCGGAAGGACCGTACATTGTCAATTTATTGCTCGATGGAATTGTGCCAGGAGATAAAGTCACTGAGGAGACTTTGGCACATTTTCGGAAGTTTTTGCGTGAAGCCAAGGTTGAAGTTGCGCCCATTCTACTGAGTCCTGATGAAGGGCTCCGGCAGGGGCAGATCGACATTCGTCTGACCAATGCGTTCGATCGACCGGTTCGCGTAAGTGGACGGATCGAGGGGTTGCCGCTCCGTGGTCTTCACCAGCAACCGGTCGATTTGAAATTGGCGGCAGACGCAGGAGAAAATGATCAGCTATCGGTTGCCGTTCAGTTTGATGAATCGATTCCCATGGCCGATCTGGGCAGCACGCTATTTCGGGCGCGTGTCGAGACAGAGGGCACCGATCCGCTCAGAGCCGATTTAACCATTCCGGTCGTCATCGATCGACGTTACCTATGCCCCACGGTCAAAGGGCCAGTCGTTCTCGACGGTTCCTCCGAGGATTGGCGGACGCTTGCCCATTCCTTACCCGACGCACCGCTGGTGATGGGCCCGGAAGGTAGCTGGCAGGGTGCGGGTGATGCGGACGTCGCTTTTGATTTTTCCAGAGATCAAAAAACGGTTTATTTCTTTGCGCGTGTTGCGGATGATAAAGTAATGCCGGGCGATCAAATTGCTTTATTTTTTGATGCACGTCCGATAGCTGCTCGCTCCCGCGAACCAGATTTTGGCATCGGTTTTTACCGGATGACTTTCCCGGCGGCAGCCTTTCAGGGTACCCGGACAATGGTCTCAGGCGCGGGCGAAAAAACAGAGTGCCAAGTGGTTGTGGCTCGCCAAGATCAGGGTTACACGATCGAGGCAGCGATTCCGGCAGAAATTCTAACCGGTAGACAGGGAGAAAACTGGCATTCGTTCCAGGCAACGGTTCTCCTTGCGGATGTCGATGAGGAGGGTCAGTCGCCAAGTGAACTGATTTGGCGGGGGACGCGTGCGGTACGCAAAAATAATCGCGGTTACGGTCATTTCGTGGCTCCCCGGAGTGACGCGGTTGACCGATGAACGGTGGGGATGAATGATGGCGCGGATCGTGGTGGTTGTTCCCCCGTCGGCGAATCGTGATTCCGGGAATTTCGTCACCGCCCACCGCTATCGTAGACACCTCCTGCAGTGCGGATACAGTGTACGAGTTTGCCGAGGGGACGATCCGCTTTCGGCCGATTTGCTGATTGCCTTGCAGGCACGCAAGACCGCTGCGGCCACCCTTCGTTTTGCACGAGATTTTCCCAGTCGGCCCCGGGTGGTGGTGCTCACGGGAACCGATCTTTACGGCAATCTACGACAGCAGAGGGCTACCTCTGCAGCCCTCGACGCGGCAAATCGCGTGATTGTCTTTCACCCGCTTGCGCTTGCAGCAGTGCCAAACAAGTGGCAATCCCGCTGCCGAGTGATTGGTAAATCGGCAGAGCGATTGGCGGTAAATCCATTGCCACTAAAACGCCACTTTGAGTTTTCTGTTTCAGGACATTTGCGGCCGGTTAAGGATCCTTTCCGCGGAGCGCTGGCGGCACGGAAGTTACCGGCCGAATCACGGATCGTGGTCTCTCATTTTGGCAATGCGCTGAGTGAAAAAATGGCGCAGCGGGCGGCAGCAGAGATGGTGCGTAACTCCCGCTACCGCTACCTTGGTGGGCTGCCGCCAGGGCGGGCGAGGCAGCGGGTTGCTCGAAGTCGGGCACTGATTCTCTCTTCCCGTCTGGAGGGCGGGGCCAATGTGATTGCAGAGGCAATCGCATCGGGTGTTCCCGTACTGGCCAGTCGCGTTTCAGGGAATATCGGGATGCTCGGTGCGGATTGGCCGGGCTATTTCGAAGCAGGAAATACGTTGGCGCTCAGTGAATTAATGTTCCGCTGTGAAAAAGATACGGCTTTCTATCAAGATCTTGTGGGGGCGGCGGCAGATCGAGCGCCTATTTTTTTACCCGGCGTCGAGCAGGACGCCCTTGCGGAGTTGACGGGTGAGTTGCTGCCTTAAATCAAGCGATTTCGTGGTGGAGGGATTGTCGATCTAGACTCTTTGCCTAAAATTTGGGACCGGATCCGTAGCAAGGCGATCTACCATAAAAAGGGTACACGATTTATGACCGTTCGATATTCAGTTATTGCCTCAGTTGTCTGTTTATGTATGCTTGTCGATATTCTCAAAGCAGACGAGCCTCTTCGCTATCTCTACAAATTCGATCAACCGGATGTCGCCGCGGAATGGACGACCGTTAACGATGGTGTGATGGGAGGGATTTCAGAGGGTCGCTTTAAGATTACCGGGGATCAAACGCTCGATTTTTTCGGCAAGATATCTCTAGAAAACAACGGGGGTTTCGCATCGGTTCGGACCCGCAAGGCGAAGCTCAATTTACAGAGTGACGATATTCTTGTGGCCCGCGTGCGAGGTGATGGGCGGCAGTATGCCTGGAACCTGTATGTGCCGACCTGGAGGATCGCCTTTGCCTGGCGTGCTTTTTTTAATACAAAGAAAGGCGAGTGGGCTGAAATCCGCACACCGTTGGCAGCGTTTCGGGCAACGAGTTTCGGCCGCGAGATGAAAGATCGCAAACTCGTTCCTGCGAACGCCAATGGTCTGGGAATCATACTTGCCGATAAACAGGCGGGAGCTTTTAAGCTCGAAATCGAGTGGATCGGAGTAGAGCGCAGTCAGTAGCTTGCGCTCGAGAGAAGGAAAACAACAGGAGGCTGCGTATGTGTCGGTGGCTCGCTTATGCTGGATCGCCCATTGGTCTGGATGAAATTCTTCTGCGTCCGGAGCATTCGCTGCTCACCCAATCGCGACACGCCCGCGAGTCGACCTTTGAAGTCAATGCCGATGGATTCGGAGTGGGTTGGTATACGGACCGATCGACACCGGGTGTGTATCACGATACGCGTCCAGCCTGGAATGATCGCAATTTAGCCAGCCTCGCTGCACATATCCGTTCCCCCCTTTTTTTTGGTCATATTCGGGCAGCGGTCGGCAGCATGGTGGTCCGTAGCAACTGCCATCCTTTTCGACACCAGCGGTGGCTGTTTCAGCACAATGGTGCCATCGGTGAGTTTGGAAAAATCAAACAGCGACTCGACATGCAGATCAGCCCGGAGTTGTATGCTGAGAAACAGGGGCAGACAGATACCGAAACAATGTTTCTGCTCAGTCTCACCCTCGGAATGATGGACGATCCGCAGGGTGGCATCTGCCGGATGATCGAAAAGGTGGAAGAGGCACGGGTGGCCGAGGGAGTGGAGGAAGCCTTCCGCATGACCGTGGCGACAAGCGATGGCGAGACCATTTATGTGGCCCGCTATGCGAGTCACGATGGGCAGCCGTCGCTCTACCATAGCACACCCGGGGCAGTTCTCGAATCGGCCAGTGGTGACCGCATCGAGTTACCCGAAGACGGGTATCTCATTCTCTCCGAGCCACTCGACGATCTGCCCAGTCACTGGGCAGAAGTGCCGGAGACGAGTTGGCTCAGGCTTGCCGCGGGCGTCGCTGAGATTTCAGCTCTCTTTTAATCCCTATTTGCTTCTCTCTGAACTTGCTTCCAAGTCGAGCAGTACCGTACCATCCTCGGTCTGCACCGTGAAAACAACTTTCATCTTATCGTCGCCATCCAGCTGAACGACACCTTCGCCTGTGGCGCCCAGGTATTCGCCACTCAGTGCAATTTCGTTTTTGGACTTATCCCATTTCCCGTAGGTAATGCCCATGGGAAAGCTTCCATTGCTGTCGAAATCCCAAAAGAGAAAGACGCCCCCGTTCGGCTCGTAGCGCATCAGACTTAATTTTTTAAATGCACCTCCGGCCAAAGATTGCGTGGATTGCAGAAATTTCTTATTGAGAATCCATTTCACGGTCTCCGTTCCCTCCAGGTTCATTTCTTCCGGAACCAGGATCGATTTTTTGAGCGTCACTTCCACATTCCAGGTGCCCACCCAACTGTCCATCAGATCCTCAGGGGCCTCGGCATTGGAAATGCTATTTGTGCCAGCACATGCGGCAAGCACAAAAAGCATGAGACAAATGGATAGACGTAATTTCGACATAGTTTCCTCCTTATAAAAACAGCAAGTTATTTTGTTTTATTTTGTTTCGCAGTCGATTTCTCCTTATTCACTTTAACCTGCGTCCCTTCCAGCGAAAAAACAACGATGCCTTTTTTGTTTTTCACTTCAAAATTCCAAGTAAAGGAGCCATCGTTTTCGAATTTCAAAGTTCCTGCACCGCTGCCCAATTTGCCATAATCAGCAGACAGGACCAGTTCCTCTTTTTGGGAGTCCCAAACCCCAACCATGGGGACAGGTTGGACGTCCCCATTTGCTTTGAATTCCCACATGTAGTACCGCTTGTGGACTTCACTGTAGGTCATCAGATTAATAACTTCAGTTTTTTTACCGTCTCCGTTGTCGTCGTAGAAGCCCTTTCCCATCAGGTAGTTGTGTTCTAGAGCCCAGCCGATTTTCTCTTGTCCCTCAAAAGTCATTTCCTGCGGCACTTTGATAGTAACCTTGGCATTCCAGATGCCGACTCGCTTGGCCAGGATGCCATTCGGGTCTTGCTCTGCCAATACCGGTCCAGTTGCGAGCGACTGCAGGATGCAGGTGACGATGAGGACAAACAAAAATTGCAAACGCATGCCGGGCCTCTTTCAATGATGGGTGCCAGTTCAAGCAGCAAACAAGTCGAGCGAAAGGGAGTCGCGAAATCGACTTCTGCCATGCGCGTGTTGCTGAAGATGTCCATCAGCAGCAACGTTCATTGCTCGTCGCAGTCTATCGCTCGACCCTTGTTTTCACAAGTATTCGTAGAGACGTTCAGTATAGCGTTTGCGATTGGATCTTTTCACGGTACTACGCTTCAAGGTGCCAATCATAATGAAAATCGGTACGCTTGAACCTGAGAATTCGGCAAGCTGTTTTAAGTGTTCTTGGAGACGGCCGCCCGCCTACGCTGCAGAGACGGATGCGACTTGCCGCCGATGCTCAACCGGAAACCGCTCCCAACCTGTATACATGGCGTCTGAAACAAGTTTGCTAATCTGCTGCCGCTTAAATATAATGCACACCAAAGGTTGTTTTCTATGATCCGTACAATTTTAAATATCCTGCTGATTGGGGCGATCGTCACCTGCCCGCTCCGCTGTCTGACAGGCCTCTGCAATTCGGGCGATGGCTGCTGCAGTGCAGCCGAGCGTTGTTGCCAGCGTTGTGATGCTCAAGAACACTGCGCAGCAAAAAATCATGGTGCATCCCAACAGAGTCGCGCAGACGGAAATTTAGGTCATCCATCCAGTATGCCTTTCGAGCCGACACGCTCCGGAGGCTGCCAGTGCATTTGCAGTGGCGCCCTAGTGGGATTGAGTGGTATTCTGCTGGCCGAGCACGTCCAGCACTCGTGGCCGGGACTACTTGTCCCAGACGATCTGGCCGCCCCGCTCGGCGTGGCGGCAAAGTCATCAACCCATCCACCCGATTGGGCTAGGGTAGCATCGGGCCAAAGCCTGTGCATTCTGCACCGAGTACTGCTGCTCTAAGCCGCCCGTTGCGCTGCGCGTTGACGCACTGAGCAGACAAAATCTAAGGGCTCCTTGCAATCGACGCGTCTGCTCTCTCCCGTTGGTTTCTAGCGGGTAGAAAAAATGCGATAGAAGTTCACCTCTGGTCTAGAAAAATTAGGCTCGGTTAAAAACTCATGTTCTTCCACCTGCTCCCTTGGGAGTATGCGATTCGCAACCTGTTTCGTCGCCGCCTGCGAACCGCGCTCACGTTCATAGGACTCACCACGGTGATTGTGCTGGTGTTCCTCGTCGTCGGTTTCATCCGTGGGCTCGAGCGATCGCTCTCGGTGAGTGGCGATCCGCGGGTGGCGGTGATCCTCTCGCTGGGAATGGGTGAAAACCTTGAATATTCATCGATCCCGATGCGCACCAGCGGCTTGGTGCCGGCGAGTGTCGCTGGCATCGAGGAGCGGTTCGGACAGAAGTATGTCTCTCCTGAGTTGTATCTCGGAACGGAGGTGCGTGTCGGCTCGCGGGAACCGTCGATGGGACTGGTCCGTGGGGTAACGCGATCTGCGGTGCTGGTCCGTCGAAATCTCGATGTCTTTGAAGGCGACTGGCCTCAGCCGGGCCAGGTCCTAGTAGGCCGGTTGGCGGCGGCAAAACTCGGTGCGTCGGCGGAAGAGATGGCGGTGGGGCAGTCGATTCGTCTGGAGGACCGCAGCTGGCAGATTAGCGGTATTTTTTCGGCCGGCGGTTCCGCCTTTGAATCGGAAATCTGGTGTCGGCTCGACGGTCTGCAGCAGGCGATGAAGCGGCAGGATTTGAGTCTGGTTGCCGTAACGCTTGCTCGGGAGAGCGACTTTGCCAACCTCGATCTGTTTTGTAAAGAGAGACTCGATCTGGAATTACAAACGATGCGGGAGACGGCGTACTACGCATCCTTGCAAAAAGATTATGGCCCCATCCGCAGCTTGGCATGGCTGGTCGTGGTGCTGCTTGCGGGTGCGGGTATTTTTGCGGGGATGAACACGATGTACGGATCGGTGGTGGGGCGGACCTCGGAACTCGCTACGCTGCAGACCATTGGATTTGTCCGCCGCGCGGTCGCCGTCAGTTTGATCCAGGAGGGGCTGCTGCTTGCGGCCGCCGCCAGTCTGCTTGCGGCGGTTTTGGCCCTGGTGTTTATCAATGGGCTGGCCGTGCGGTTCACGATGGGGGCCTTTGCTCTCCGCGTCGACAGCGTGGCGATCCTGATCGGTTGTGGTGTGAGTCTGCTGTTAGGATTTTTAGGTGCACTCTACCCGGCCGTGCGAGCCTTGCGGATACCGATTGTAGAAGGACTTAAAACGGTTTGATGGATACTTTTCCAGCGGCACGATGCCGCGGGTTTGATCAATTTAGTACAGGAGTGAAAAAGTGAGAAACGCGATCATATGTCTAGCGATTTTCGGATTGGCGTTTAGTGTCGGCTGTTCGCAGCAAAGCGGTGAGTTGGCGGGTCCGACCCCTTCGGCCAACGGTTTGAAATATCTTTTGGACCGGGAACCGTCCGAGGCAAAAGATGTCGTTGGCGTGCGCAAGACGGCAAAAAATGGAGACGCCGTGGTGATTGTGGGTCGGATTGGTGGCAGTCACAATCCTTGGATTGAAAATCGGGCGGCGTTTAATATCGTTGATCGTTCGCTCAAAGCATGCAGCGATATCCCTGGAGATTCCTGTCCCATTCCCTGGGATTACTGTTGTGAGACGCACAAGTTGCCCACCTCCACCGCCCTGGTGAAAGTCGTCGACGAACGGGGCAAGCTTGTCGAGGAAGATGCCCGAGCGTTGCTTGGCGTCAAAGAACTTTCGACTGTGGTGCTCAAAGGCAAAGCCCTGCGCGACAAGAGCGGTAATCTTACGATTCTGGCCAACAGTGTGTTTATCCAAAAGAAATGACAGAAATGATGGAAAATCAGGTGGATCTGCGAGAACTCGCAGTCGACCGGAGCGAGCCGGTCGCACGTCGCGTGCTACCCGGGCGGCATCTGTGGACCCGCTACGTGGTGCCCGGAGTCCTGGTGGCCGGTTTCCTTGGCCTCCTCGTCTGGGCAGCTTGGGATCTGGTTTTTCCTCCGCACAAGGTCTCGGTGGTGCCGGTCTTCGCTACCACTGCGGAGCTACGGCAAGCAGGAACTCCCTTGTTCCAGGCAGCCGGATGGATTGAGCCGCGTCCCACTCCCGTGCGTGTTGCCGCGTTGGCGCCGGGTGTGGTCGTAGAGCTGCTGGTGGTGGAGGATCAGGTGGTACGGGCAGGTGAGCCGATTGCTCTGCTGGTGGAGGAGGATGCCCGGCTGGCCCATCGCCGCTCAGTATCGGAGCTTGCGCTCCGCGAGGCGGACCACGATGCGGCGAATGCCATACTCCTGGCGGCCGAGGTGCGTCATCAGCAACCGGTTCACCTCGACGCTGTGCTCGGTGAGGCGGAGGCTTCGTTGGCTCGGATTGATACGCAGGTCAGGAATCTTCCCTTTTTGATTCGCCGCGCCGAGGCCGACTATCAGGCGACGCGTAAAGATTATCGGCGCAAGCTGGAGGTCAAAGAGATCATTGCCAGTGTAGAAATCGACCTCGCCCAGGGTAGGCTCGATTCTGCTCTGGCGTTGCTTGAGGGATTACGGGATCGAGAATCATCGTTAGAACGGGAGCGGGCAGCACTTCTGCTGCGGCGCGATGCGCTGGGAACGCAAAGAAAGTTACTAACCAATGAAATTCGGGAGAAGCAAGTTGCCGCTTCCAAAGTCAAAGTGGCGGCCGCACGCATCGAGCGTGCACGCGTCGCTGTGGCCGAAGCCAAACTTCGGCTGGATCGGATGACCGTACGCTCGCCCATCGACGGCAGAGTGTTTCGCTTGATTGCCCATCCCGGTGCACAGATGGGTGACAGCATGACCCAAATGCTAGGCCGTGATGGCCGTACCGTGGTCACGCTCTATCGTCCCGAGATGTTGCAGGTGCGTGTCGATGTCCGTTTTGAAGATATACCCAAAGTGCTTCCCAATCAGCCGGTGGTGATCGAGAACCCGGCGCTTGCCTCCTCGCTCGCCGGAACGGTTCTGTTTATCAATTCCGAAGCGGATATCCAAAAAAATACGCTGCAGGTCAAGGTGGCGATCACCGATCCCCCACCCGTGTTCAAGCCCGAGATGCTGGTGGATGTGACGTTCCTGGCCCCGCAGCAGGGAGTTGCCGATCGCGCACCGCAGTCGGAGGAAGTCAAACTCTATGTCTTGCCGGGCTGGATTCACAGGGACGACCAGGGCGCGTATGTGTGGGTGGCCGATCCCTTGAATCAGCGTGCGCGGAAAGCAAAGGTCCAAACCGGCGCATCTGGACCTGGTGGTCTGGTTGCGATTACAGCGGGTCTCAATAGTTCGAGTCGGATCATTGTGTCTGGAGCGCAGTCGCTTACCGACGGCGACCGGATTGAGATAAGCAGAGAATCGGCAGTCTGGTCGGGGCGTATTTCACGCGATGAAGATCTGGGAAATGTGCCGCAGTCGCCTACAGGAGCTGAAAAATAATGTCTCTGATCGAAATCAATGACGTCACCAAACACTATTACAAAGGCGACGAAACTATCACGCCTCTTGATGGAGTCACGCTTGAAATCCAAGCAGGTGAGTTTCTCGCGCTGATGGGCGCCAGTGGTACGGGGAAATCGACGCTCCTGAATCTGATTGCCAGTATCGACCGGCCTGACAGCGGCACAATTGTTGTGGATGGAGTCGACATCACCCGCCTCTCGCGGACCCAATTGGCCAGCTGGCGTGCTGCGAACATG
Organism: Planctomycetota bacterium; assembly: GCA_963577795.1. Classification (GTDB taxonomy): domain Bacteria; phylum Planctomycetota; class Planctomycetia; order Pirellulales; family UBA7805; genus UBA7805. Next base: position 15,623 of record CAUZBD010000003.1, read on the forward strand.
GGATATATTTTTCAGACGCATAATCTGGTTCCCGTCCTGACCGCTTACGAAAACATCGAGTTACCACTGTTACTGCTGCCGCTTTCCCGTAGCGAACGCCGCAGGCGGGTAGAGATTGCCCTCGAAGCGGTTTATCTGCTCGACCGCGCTGCACATTATCCTCGTCAGCTTTCGGGCGGGCAGGAACAGCGGGTCGGGATTGCCCGCGCCATTGTTGCACATCCGAAAGTCGTGGTGGCGGATGAACCGACTGGGGATCTCGATCCCGATACATCTGCACAGATCATTGACCTTCTAAAACGCTTTAACGAGCAACTGCACGTGACGCTGTTGATGGTCACGCACGATGCGGAGGTAGCGGCGGTGGCGGACAAACAATTCTATCTCGACCATGGCCGGCTCGTGCAGACTGCAGGTGCAGGCCCCCCACCATTTGTCCCTTCCACAACCAGGAAATCGACACGTTAGGATCGCCCAAGAAATGATATTCAAATTTCTGCCCTATATCCTCAAAACGCTCTGGCGGCATCGCTCCCGCACACTGCTCACCGTGAGCGGTTCGGCCGTTGCGCTGTTCGTCTTCTGTTTTGTCGGTTCCGTCCAGGAAGGAATGAACGCCATCCACCGCCAGCAGGGTGCCAAGAGATCGCTGATTGCGTTCCAGGCCAACAAGTTCTGCCCGGCGACGAGTAATCTGCCGCAGGACTACGAGCAAAAAATTGCTCGTCTCGACGGTGTACGGCAGGTGGTGCCGATCCAGGTGTTTACGAACAACTGCCGGGCCAGCCTGGATGTGGTGGTGTTTTACGGCGTGCCACCGGAGAAGCTCCGCCTGGCTCGAGACTTTGCGCTGACAAGCGGCAGTTGGACCGATTTTGAAAAGCACCAGGATGCGGCGGTCATCGGCCGGGCGGTCGCTGCGCGTCGCGAGCTTGAGGTGGGCAGCAAGTTTTCGATTGGCGACTTGAGCGTGAACGTTGCGGGCATTTATGAGAGCAGCGACCCGGCTGAGGAAAATTACATCTATTCGCATCTGGAATTCTTGCAGCGGAGCAAAGGAAAGAATCTTGTCGGCACGGTGACCCAACTCGAAATCCATCTTGCCGAGGGCGTGGATCCGGTTGCCAAGTCGGATCAGATCGACCAGATGTTTCGAGGCGGACCGGTAGAGACCGACACGCGGCCCAAAGGCGTGTTTCAGGCCCGCAGTCTCGGAGATCTGGCGGAATTGATTGCGATGGCTCACTACCTGAGTTATGCCTGCGTCGGTCTGGTCCTTGCACTGGTTTCCACGACCACCGTAATGTCGGTCCAAGATCGGATTCGGGAACATGCGCTGCTGCAGACGATCGGCTTCTCTGGGCTACGTGTGTTTTGTCTGGTAGTGACTGAAAGTCTGCTGCTGGGCATCGCAGGTGGGATACTCGGTGTGGGACTGGCGATGGCGATGCTCAAGTTCAGCAGCCTCTCGGTCGGTGCCGAGGCAGTCACGATCGCCTTCACGCCCTCGCTGCACCTGGCACTTTGGGGACTGCTGATCGCGACGGTCACTGGACTGCTTGCGGGCCTTGCGCCTGCCTATGTTGCTGCACGGACAGAGATTGTTTCGGCGCTCCGCGCGGTCTGAAATGTTGGGATACCCAACAAGCAGGATGAGCCAAGCCGCCGAGCAAGGATCCGAAACCCGGAACTTGCCGCGGTTGAAAAAAAGTGGAGCGGAAGGGATTTGAACCCTCGACCTCTGCATTGCGAACGTGAAGGCGATGAATCGCAACTGACGACACATCAACAGGTTAGCGAAACGCCTCCGTCGGTTTGCACCAGCGTTTGCACCAGCAATCCAAAAACGGATCACGAAATGGCCCCGATCGACGTCGATCTCGCGGCGATCATCAAAGCCTGGCCTCACATCCCCGTAGAAATCAGAAAGAGTGTTGTCGCGATAATCGTGAAGCATGGGTGATACCTGGCCAGCGTTTCGGGGTTTATGCCGCTATCAAGCCAGTGGCTACGTTAAAGATC
>CAUZBD010000004.1:0-17226 GCA_963577795.1 Planctomycetota bacterium
TTGAAGAAGCGGAAGAAGAGCCAGAGATCGGACTCGAACCGATGACCTGCTCATTACGAATGAGCTGCTCTGCCAACTGAGCTACTCTGGCATTTCGGGGGCATGTCTCGCCAGAAGTACCAGACTATCGGGGCGCATTGCCCAAAGCAATCCCGCGGATATTTGATTTGATTCTGGATGACCAATAGGAGTGAATATCCCTGGATAATCACCATAAATTGAGATGGATTTGCTTAAACTCAAGCGATAAAATTTGTCAACTCTTCATGCTTATTGCGTGCCATCGGTACAGACTTCCGTAAGTCGAATTGAGGTTTTGCACAAGAGCATGGAAAATATGTCTGAACGCCATTGCCGATCCATTAGCATTATGCCGCAAAAAATAGTTGCCTTATCCTGTTTCCTGCTGATTGTTCAAATTGGTTCGGCAGCACAGTGTCAATTTTCCGAATCGTTTGCCAACTACCTAAAAATTGTTGAGCTAAGCGCAGACCGGTTTGAACCCATTTTTGTGGAGCAACCCAAAAGTAAAACGGCATATTTTGACTTTACTCGCTATGACACCTGGTCAAACGAAGACTATGCCGCGACCGTCACAATTCCGGGAAACGGCATGCTACTGCTTTGCTATGCTACACTCTTAGAATTTTATTCACCCGACCAATTTCCAATTGGAAACCTTTCGCGGGATGAACTGCTGCGGCGTTCGGATCTCATTTTTCGCTGGCTTTGCCTATCGCACGACTCTTATCGCGAGATTCCGTTTTTACCGAACATCAACAGTACCATAAAGAATGGTCAATACTGGACGAAGCGGCCTTTATTCAGAGCCGATCTCATAGGTTATGCATCGATCGCTTTTCTTCTTCTCGGCGACAAATTGCCGCCAGAAACTCAAGAAAAATTTCTTAAACTGTGCGAATCGTGCACGCACCAATCGATAGAAATTCCGACATTCGATGTGAAGACCGGCGGAAATCACGACATGGCTAAGCATGAACTTTCCAGTGCATTTATTCATTTACTTTTCGGTGAACGACCAAATCACAACGCAGATGAAAGATTGTCCGAACTTTTAATTCTGATGACAGACGCGGCAACCAACCCGCATGACAAGACTCAATGGGCTCGCGATGGCCTTATCGAAAGCCAAGGGGGCAGTAATCTTTATCCAGATCACACCAGCGATCACCATGGCCACGATAGTGTTTGGTACGGCGTTGATATGCTCTTTGAGGGGGTTGCATATATTGCCCTTTCCGAGAGTCTTCTAGGTAGGAATTCCTTGATCAATGACCGCATTCGCACAAACGTTAGTGAAGTCTATGAAAATATGGAACAACTCGTTCTTCCGAACGGCGCTCTCGGGCATATTCACGGAAGCGAATACGACTCTTATTATGGGGCCGCAGCACTCCCGTGCGCATTTCACAGTTCGTATATCAAATCCCAGCCCCCCTCTGCCTTAGAAGCATCAGCTTCATCACTTCTTTTAACGCATTTCACGCACAATCATGAGTACGATTACCACAAGGCAATTCCTGCAAAGGCTTGTCTTGCGCTTCTCATACGAGATCGATTTCAAAATAAGTCAATTAAAAAAAATATTTCCAGTTCTAGAACCGCTTCTGTTTATGTTCGCCCATTTCAAAACACTTTGCTCGTCAAAGGCATTAAGCATTGGTCTTCGTTCTCGTGGGGATCGCAGACGCACTGGCAGCTTGGACACGGAATCGGAATGCAATTTTCCAACACGCCGCCGAGTAGTCTCAAGCCAGAACATCTGCAAGTCTATTTTCGTGAATACGCTGGAATCGGAAAAATCACGTCTCGTGATTTGTTTGCTCCACTACGCACTCGGTCACAAATTATTATTCTGTTTGCCATAATTTTTGTGTTGTGTATCGGCTTAATGGGAAAATTTAGACGCCAATGGATAGGTTTTGTTCGCACTCGGCGTGCGATTATAATTCCAGCCGGTATCTTGATGATTTTTTTATGCTGCGTAACGGGATATGTGCTTTTTATAAAATATTATCAAACTCGATTAGTTTCTTCGGTACCCAGAGTAATATCTTATGATTATCGCATTGCGGACAATACCTTGCATACTTTTGGTGAAATAGAATATCGGGACGTGGTGCAGCAAATTACGTTCGATGCAAAGACAGACGGAACCGCCAGATGCCAGCTGAAGTTTACTGTTTTGAATGACTGCACATTAAATTGGACAGGTGTAAATTTTTCTTTTTTTGACCCATTCACGAATGTGTTGGCAGCGAGCCACATCGTTCCCTGGCAACGAGGAAAAATAAATTCTAGATTTTTTCTTCCGGCGGGTGCCATCGTGAACTTTGACACCCCCGTCAACGCAGTCGTCACAACAAGGGGCAAGGCTTTAAATTGGGCGAGAAATGACCGCTACCTGCATGATACGATCAATATTTCGTTTAATGGTTTCACAGCAAAACCGTTCCAAAAAGGGGACGTTTTTGAGTGTGAATACACCGTTGTTCAATAGAGTTGCAAGAAAGTTACGGCTGCTCAGCGAGACAAACACTGAGAAATCTACGTGCCTTGTAAAAGATCCAATCGTTTTACATCATCTCGAGCGGGTCGACATCGGCAATCCACTGCACGTCCTCCGGGGTTTTGACATCCTCGGTCGCGCTGCGCACCGCGCGGGAAAGCGCGAGCGGATCGGCGGCCTGGAGCTGAATCGCAAACCGGTACTTGCCGCGTAGCTTGGCAAACGGTGCGGGCGCGGGGCCTAGCAGACGAAAGAGAAAATCGGCCTCGCGACACGCGGTACCGATCCGCTCACCCAGCGCCGCCGCAAATTCGCGGGTGGCCATCTCGACCGGGCCACGCACCAGAATGCGCACCATCGCGCCGTAGGGCGGATAACCCAATGCTTTCCGTAATGGCAGTTCCCCGGCCGAAAAAAGCGCGTAGTCGTGCCGGATCGCCGCGCGAATTGCCGGATGATCCGGTTCGCAGGTCTGCACCAGCACATGCCCGCCCCGCGCACTGCGACCCGTGCGACCAGCGACCTGGGTGATGAGTTGAAAAGTCTTTTCCGCGGCACGAAAATCCGGAAGATGCAGTGCGGTGTCGGCGTTGATCACCCCGACCAGCGTGACGTTGGGAAAGTCGAGCCCTTTGGCAATCATCTGCGTGCCGAGCAGGATACGAACTTCACCGGAGCGAAAGCGATTGAGCGCAATTTCGTGGCTGCCCGGACGGTTCATCGTGTCGGTATCCATCCGCAGCGCGGTGTGCCGCGGAAAGCGCTGTTGCACTTCGTCCTCGAGTCGCTCGGTGCCACGACCAAAAAAATTCAGCCCCGTAAAACCACAGGCACTGCAGCGATCGGGAACCGGTTGATGGTAATCACAATAATGACAGACCGCCTGGTTGCGACCCCGATGGTGGGTGAGTGCGATTTCACACTCCGGACACTCCGTGGCCTGACCGCAGGAAGGGCACTGGATGTGGGTAGAAAAACCGCGGCGGTTGAGCAATAAAATGACTTGACCGTCGTCTTCGAGCGACTCCTCCATCGCCCGCAGCAATTGACGACTGATCGCCCCGCGGGAATGCCGGTCCTGCTGATGCGCCCGCAGATCAACAGTCGCCACACTCGGCAGCGGAAGGTTACTGATCCTGCGTGGCATCTCGACTCGGGTATAACGTCCCTCCAGGGCGCGGGCGTGGCTTTCGAGTGCGGGCGTCGCCGAACCGAGCAGCAAGGGAACGCCGGCAGCCGCAGCCCTCCGCTCGGCGACTTCGCGGGCGTGGTAGCGGGGAGCCGAATCCTGCTTGAAGGAACTCTCGTGTTCTTCATCGATCACGATCAGACCGAGCTGGGGTGTGGGCGCAAAAATGGCGCTCCGTGCACCGACGACCACCGGGGCGCCGCCACTGGCAATCCGGGCCCACTGCCGGTGCCGCTCGACGTCGCTCAAGTGACTGTGCAGGACCGCGACGTGGCCGAAGCGGGATCGAAACCGCGAGACGGTTTGTGGCGTGAGCGAAATTTCCGGAACCAAGACAATCGCCTGCCGGCCGAAAGCGACCACTTCGCGAATGGCCTGAAGATACACTTCTGTCTTTCCACTTCCGGTAACGCCGTGCACTAAAATTGTTTCGTGCCGCCCCGCTTCGATGGCCTGCATGATCGTCCCTAGCGCGGCAGATTGATCAGGATTCATTTCCAGATACGGTTCTTGCGGTGTCACCGCTTCGGGATCCGCTTCGACCGCGAGGCGGCGCATTTCGCTTGCGAGTAATCCCTTACGGCGGAGCGTGGTGACCGGCGCCTGCGTGCAGCCGACCGCAGTAGCCACCTGAGCGGGGGTGGATTCCGGGTGGGCCAGGACATAGTCCAGCACTGCGGCCTGTTTTGTCGGCAGTTTAAGCTTGCTCCGCGTGGCGGCGACCGCTTCGGGTACTTGCAGCAGCGTGGCCATCCGCGTGCCGGCCCCGCTGCGGACTCCGGCGGGAATCACCGAGTCGAGCACCTGCCCCCAGGGGCAGAGGTAGTAGTCGGCCATCCAGTGCGTGATCTCGAGAAGTTCCGTAGAGAGTAACCGCTGGGAATCCATCACCGTGTCGATTTCTTTGAGCGGCCGGTCGGGTTGGGTCTCGGTGATCACATCGACACAGTAACCGACCACACTGCGGTTACCGCGACCGAGTGGAACGCGGACGCGGCGGCCCGCCTCAACTTGATCGCGGAGCGTATCGGGGACCGCGTAGTCGAGTTGCTTCGTGAATCCGCTCGGCAGTACCACCCGGGCCACACACACGCTTTGCGCAGCGTCTTGCTCCCACGCGGGGGGCTGGGTATCGAAAAGATGGGGCTGGTCTTCGGACATCGGTCACTCGGCAGCTACCCGGCGCTGCGGCTGTCGGCTAAGTTGGAGATGCTGTGATTGTCCGTTATCCTTCTCGGTTTGGCGAGAGGAGACAAAAACCAAAGGAGAAAGCAACCAATGCGGATCGGAATCTATGGGGGATCGTTCGATCCGGTCCACTATGGGCATTTGCTGTTGGCCGAGTGTGCCCGCGAGCAGCTCGAGCTTGACACGGTCCTGTTCATGCCGGCGGCCACCGCGCCGCACAAACAGCAGCACACAGCGACATCGGCCACAGTCCGTGTGGAGATGCTCAAGCTGGCCATCGGCGGTCACCGTGCGTTTGAAGTTTCGGACCTGGAAATTGAACGGGGCGGGGTGAGCTATACGGTCGATACACTCACCACCCTCTGCAAGCAATACGCAGATGCGGAACTGGTGCTGCTTGTAGGAGCCGACACGCTTACCGATATGCCGAACTGGAAAGATCCGGAAAAAATCGTCGCCCTTGCCCGGATTGGGGTCGTTGAGCGGACAGGCAGCGCGATTCAGGCGACGGCCCTGCCGGGTGCGGAGGTGCTCGGGGTGAGGATGCCACGGATGGATCTCAGTAGCCGGGAGATGCGGGCGAAAGTTGCACGTAGAGAGAGCATCCGCTACTGCACACCTCGGGCGGTTGAACAGTTTATTGATGCCGGTGAATTTTATCGCGCTACGGTCAGCAAAGCGTAACAAGGCCCTGATTAGGCCGCTTTGCGGACGGTCAGTCTCGCAGTAAGCGGGGCGGAAAGGGTGCTGCGGTCGAGTTGCCGGTCGGCAGCAAGGGCCTCGCAGACAATCGTCAGACGGTCGGGAATACTGAGTTGTGGGTCGAAAAAAAGCATTTTTTGGCCACGAACTACGCAGCTTCCACCGTCGATATCACCCACATATTCCTCACGAACCCGAAAGCCAAGTTGCCGGGCAACAACGAGTGCCTGCTCAAGAAGTTCCACGCTGTGCATCCTAGCTTCTCCAGCCCATAAGGTTCCTCCATGACGACCCCCGAGTCGGTCGTGCGCGAGGAATTATACGAGGATCACGTAGAGAGGCCCAGGTTAATTCGTCGATATGGATTCTGGTTCTAAGTCACAATTCTGTAATAAGTTAAGGCGTTCCTCTTCGGTAAAGAGGGACGAAAGTGGCACTCAGGCCATTGGGCGAAAAAATAGCGATTGGGCGGATCACAAAGCATGGCAGACGAAAAGTCAGCTGAAATCACCGAAAGCGACCAGTTGCAACTGCTCAAAGAGCAGCTTGCCCAGGCACAGCGGTTGACCGCCCTTGGCGAACTGCTTGGTACCACGACGCACGAATACAACAACGTTTTGATGACTATCCTCAACTATGCGAAGATGGGGATTCGCCATAAAGATGAAGCCACGCGCGATAAAGCGTTCAAAAAAATTCTTGCTGCCGGAGAGCGAGCCGCCAAGATCACCAATAGTATTTTGGGCCTTGCCCGCAATCGCTCGGGCGATTTCGAACCGACCGATCTTTCGAAACTTGTCGACGATGCACTGGTGCTGCTTGAACGTGAGCTACGGAAATACCGCATTGCCATCGAAACCCGCCTTGGCAAAGCCCCGCTGGCACGGGCCAACCCGAATCAAATTCAGCAGGTGCTGTTAAACCTGCTGATCAATGCCCGACAGGCGATGCCCAATGGTGGACAGGTGATTGTCAGCGTTGGATACGATGAAGCTTCCAAGATGGTTGAGCTTTCGGTCCGCGACAACGGGTCCGGCATCCCGGAAGATCAGCTTCGGCGGATTTTCGATCCCTATTTTTCGACCAAGAAGGGTCCGGATGAAACCGGCAAAGGGGGCGCGGGAGTCGGTTTGGCCGCCTGTCGCGATATTATGGAAGCCCACAAGGGAAAGATCTTGGTTGCCAGTACGGTCGGCAAAGGAACCGCGTTTACCTTGCGGATTCCCGTCGCCCAAAATGTCTCACTTGAAGGCACCCCCACCGTATCGCTCGGTCTGCCGGCATCGCAGCCAACATCGCACTAAGGCTGCGTTGCAACCTAAAAGGGCGTCGGATTCATCCGTTCGTAGAGTCGACCTAAAATTTCCTGCTCGAGCGCCGTGTCGCGACCGATCGGAATCCAGCAGGCCGGTTCGCCCGGTTGAGCAATCCGCTCCGATGACTGGCTTACCGTTTCCCCAAAGCGGAAACTTGCCACGCCCGTAATGTCCCGCTCCGGCCTGGCGACATCTTCTAGATCTTTCAGGACCTGCACGTCGACCAGATAACCGTTGCCTTGGGGAATGATGCGGATCCGGGCCGTGCGGCGAATCGACTGCAGCGTGGCGAGAGTCCGTTCGTATTGTGTGACCGAATCCCAGCGCCATGGTTCGAGAAAAGTGGCACCCGTCTGGGGATAGGTTAGGATTTCTCCTTCCAGCCACTGGCCACCGACATTCTGAACCCGCTGCTCACGGGCGATACGAAAGTAATCACTGGTGATGTCGATCAGTTCGGTCCAAAATGCCTCCCCATTCATGGGCGCAAAAGCAGAGGGATTGGGGAACTCGACCAATTCCTCTTCGGGTACGACCAGAAAATCGCCCTCGATCGGGCCATCGTCCCCATAGTATCCCGGTGTGGGCGGTCCGTGGCATCCGCACAGTAAGATGAGGACAAAAAAAATCCTGGCGATGCCGAGCATCGCTTTTGATCGTCGACTCATACTTCCGCTTCGCCGCGGGGAGAGGTTGAAGAGATTGGCCGCATGGTGTGGGGCGGGAGTTTGTCGAAAACGCCGCCCAAGTGCAAGGGCAAACCCGCTGGGAGCCCTCAGGGAGAAGGGGACTGTGCCAAGCGATGCGTCGGTTCCGGCCGACCGGGCCGAAAATGGGTGCGTTTGCCCTTCTTCAGCTTCGCGGCGTAAAGAACAGCGATTTCCTCGAGCGTCCGGTCCGTTAGCTCGGATAGCATTGCTGGATCCGCTGCTACACGGGCATTGATGATCAGGTTTGCCCGCTGGGTGATTTGCTGGCAGGATTGCGAAAGTTCGGTCGGCTCGCGCGAACTGACGAGGTTGGCCACGGCGAACCCCTCGTCCCCTTCACAAAGTACCTTCAAATGGACCGCTTCGAGGCCTGCCGCAGTGAGTTTGTCGCCCAGTCCGGCGACCACTTGATGGGCAAGGTCGTCGAGCGACAGATCGCATCCTTCAAGCTGTGCTTCCGCATTGAGCCAGCCGAGTTCTGCTTCGCCACGGGCATAAGTATCGTAATCAATCTCGAGAGGCAGGCTCTGATGCGGTACCGTTTCGAGTGCTGCGGTCAAGCGATCCAAACCAAATCCGGTGCGGAGGCTGGCGAGAAGCACCTTTTTTTCGGGGAATCGCGTTTCCAGCAACCCCACCAGTTCCGTCTGTTCTTCCGGCGAAAGCTTATCCGCTTTATTGACTACGACGATGTCCGCTTCCTCAAGCTGCTTGAGAAAGATGTAGGCCGCCTTCGGAGAAAAGCCGACACCTTCTTCGGCCCGTAGGATTTTCTGACCGTGTTCCGGTTTGAGTAGCACGGTCAGGGGACCGATCGCATAATCCTTGCCGTGCAGTTGCCGGAGGGGCTCCAGCACGGTTGCCACAAGATCGGTGCAGCTTCCAACTGGTTCGGCGAGAAGGATGTCGAGTGGTTCATCATCGATCAGCGACGCGGCTACATCGACTAGATCGTCAAACTTACAGCAGAAGCATGCACCGGCAACTTCGCCTACCGAATAACCAGCGCTGGCGAGTATACGGGTATCGACGAGCCCCTCCGCCTGATCGTTGGTGACCAGACCCACACGCTTTCCTGCCGCTGTGTAGTGTGCGGCCAAGTGTGCCATGGCAGTCGTCTTTCCCGCGCCGAGAAAACCGCCGATCAGATGGAATGTGGTGATAACTCGTCCCCCCGCATGCCGCTACTTGGGCTGCGTTTCTTTGAGCATCGGTTCGAGTTCATCGACAAAATCATAGACGTCTTTGAATTCGCGATAAACGCTTGCAAACCGGACGTAGGCGACCTGGTCGAGGTGGCGGAGACGATCCATGATCATTTCGCCAATGTAGACGCTTTCGACTTCCGACTCGAATTTGGCGTAGACATCGTTTTCCACAAGCGTGAGGATTGCTTCGATTTGATCGTCCCGCACCGATCGCTTCCAGCAAGCCTTTTCAATTCCCGACTTCATTTTATTGCGATCGAAAGCCAATCGCGTGCCATCTTTTTTGACAACTTTGATGGGCCTTTCCTCGACGCGCTCGTAGGTCGTGTAGCGGCGCTGACAGGAATGACACTCACGTCGACGGCGGATGACAAAGCCATCTTCACTCGCCCGCGAGTCGATCACATGGTCGTTATCGACACGGCAAAAAGGGCAAATCATTCGCGCACCTGCCGATTGATTTTCAGGGACGGAAAACGACAGCACCGCATGGCGCACGCACCGCCTCAAGGGAATATTCTCTGAATATAAGCAAACCGACCGCTTTGAGGAAGTGAATTGGAAGCTTTGCACAAAACGGAGGTGCTTTTTATCTATTTGGCGTAAAAAGACTCGAAACCGTTTGCTCTGCCGACCCACAAGCTAGCAGGCCGAGGGAGGACTGATGCCTATTATTTGGATTCATCCCGCCACTCGCGACGCAGTCGCGAACTGGGAATGCCCATATTTTTGCGGTATTTGGTCACGGTCCGGCGGGCCACGGTAAGGCCGTGCTCGCCGAGTTGTCTCACCAGTTCATCGTCGCTGTAAGGCTTATGTTTGTCTTCGCCATCGACAATTTCCTGCAATTTGATCCGTACTGCATCGTAGGCAACTTCTTTGCCGTCGCTGCTTACCGTGCCGCCGACAAAAAAGCGCTTGAGCGGGAAGAGTCCTCTCGCTGTCTGGATCCATTTATCATCGACCGCGCGACTGACAGTGGTCACGTGCACACCTACCTTGTCAGCAATCTGTTGCATCTTTAAAGGCTCGATCGCCTCAGGACCTTTCTCCAGAAATTCTGTCTGGTGATCGACAATGGCTTGAGAGACCCGTGTGAGTGTGCTTTGTCGCTGCTGGATTGAGTCGATCAGCCACTGTGCAGCGTTGATCTTCCGCTTGATGTATTCGCGGGTTTCCTCGTTCGTTTCTGCATTGGAAAGAAGTCTGCGGTAATAAGAACTGATGTTGAGGTTGGGTGTTCGTTCTTCCTCGAGGCGGACCAAATACTTGCCTTCGTCGTTCCGCTCGACGAATACATCGGGCGTGACGGTCGGCACGTGGGTCTCGCGGAAGAGGGAACCAGGATGGGGATTCAGTTTTTTGAGTTCATCCCAGATGGCATGAATGCGTTCGATCGAATAGCCGGTCTTTTTTGAAATCAGGGGGAGACGGTTTGCAGCCAGATCTTCCAGATGATTTTCGATCAGCTTCCGTATCTCTTCGCCCAGCGGCATCCCGCTTTCCAACTGCAAGAGCAAGCACTCTTGATCGCTGCGGGCACCCACCCCCGACGGGTCGAGTCGCTGCACGATCTGGAGCGACTCTTCGGCAAGTGCCAGTCTTTCAGGCGGGGCATCGGGTTTGAGTAAGTCACAGAGTTGTCCTTGGAGTCGCCCATCGGCATCCAGATTGTAAATAATCCGATCGACGAGCAACCGCGTCTCTTCGTTCAGATCGAACCAGCTAATCTGGTTGTGCAGGTGATCCTGCAAGGTCTGGGGACGACTGACCATGTTGGCCATCGTATCGTGCCGACGGAGCGAATCCTGTTCGATGCGATTGGCCGAGGGCTGTCGTCGTTCTTCGAACGTTTCCGGCCACTCTTCATTCATCTGGTCCAGGCGTTCAAAATCATCCTTGTTATCTTTGGTTTCGTCGACGACCAACTCTTTGTCGGTATCGGCCGCGGTTTCTTCTTTTTCCGCTTCGAACTGTTCCTCAGGAAGGTCGGGATCGACTTCAATGAGGTCCAGTACGGGATTTTCTTCAATCTCCTGTTCAATTCGTTCCTGGAGTGCCAGGATCGGCAACTGGAGAATCTCCATCGACTGGATCATCCGGGGCGCAAGAATTTGCTTCTGCGCCATTTTGAGTTGTTGACCGAAACTAAGCCGCATGATGGTTCCACACAGGGTGCCGTTTTTGCCCCACGAGTCGGGTGCTACAGGTAGTTTAGCTTACTGCAGGGTAATGTATGCAAGAGATTGTACGCGCAAGCCAGAAAGAGCATCTTCCCTTACGGAAAAACCCCTAAAATGGTTGCCGACCGATGATCGCATCGGAGAGCATTTCTCGGTTGGCATGTTCGAGAACACTGCCACTGGTGATCCCGCGGGCCAGACGCGTTACCGTCACCGGGAGGTCTGCCAGGACATTACTCAGGTAAAGTGCTGTGCCATCACCCTCAAGCGTGGGGTTCGTTCCCATGATAATCTCCTCTACCCCCTCGTCCTTGAGCCGCTGGCAGAGACTCTCGATGGTCAGTTGCTCCGGACCGATTCCCTCGAGTGGTGCGAGTCTGCCGAGCAAGACGTGATAGAGGCCACGATAACTGCCAGCCGCTTCGAGCGCAATCAGGTCACGTGGTTGTTCGACGACTAAAATTCGTGAGCGGTCTCGCTTTGTGTCGCGGCAGATTCCGCACTGATCTGCTTCGGTGAGGTTATAGCAAGTCTTGCAATAAACTACGTTTTTTTTGACGCTGCGAATGGCGTCGGCCAGGGCAGTTGCCTCGGTTTCGGAAATACGGAGGACGTGGTAGGCCATCCGTTCAGCGGATTTTTTCCCAATTCCCGGTAGCTTGGTAAAATGCTCGACGAGGTTGGCGACCGACGCGCTGACTTGATCCATCGACATTCCTGTAAAGTTCAAATTTTTGAGCGGTGCTTAGCTGCCCGCGGATGGCGGTGAAGGGGCCGCATCGTCACCGAGCGATCGAAGCGCATCGCTGAGTCCGGGGATGTCCATGCCACCGGCGAGGTCTTGCATCGTGCGGGCCTGCTGCTCTTTCGCCTTCGCAATCGCCGCATTGGTGGCCGCAGGTACCAGGTCTTCGATGAATTCCCGATCCTTTTTTTCTAAAAGGGTGGGGTCGATGGAAACACGCAGCATCTCCCCTAAGCCGTTTACCTCGACTTCGACAAGTCCGCCACCCGCACTCCCGACCGCACGGATTGCCGATAGCTGCTCGTTCATTTCTTTCATCCGCGAGCCCATCGATTGGGCCTGCTTGAGCATTCCGGCAAGGTCTCCGATTCCTTTAAACATCGTACTTCTCCATATTTTCTTCGGCTGTCAATTTCTTCAGTCGGCGTATTTTGAATGCCGTAAGCTATCCTCTTTTTTCTTTTCGTGCAAAGAAAATTATCTCGCTACTTACGGTCATCTGTTCCTTTGCTCGATAGCGGTTGGCCGCGCTCCAAAAAGTTGCTGCGCCCGCTGCACGAGAGGGTTTTCGGCCACTGCGATTCTGCTTTCCTGTCGCTGGGCAGCGCGGGGTACCGAGGGGCTCTCGTCAATTTCTTCCTGAAGCAGGTCGAATTCCACACGGATCGGCTGACCGGCGGCGGCAGAGACCGCTTCGGCGATCTTCCGCGCGTGTTCCGGTCTTTCGCACACTGATTTACAGATATTATATTTTTCTATAAACAGAATCCGCAATTGGCCTGCGGCCGTCACTTCGAGTGAGTGGAATTCCCCGGCGTTGGCCAAGACGATTCCAGAGAGCTGCGAGCGGGCTTGTTCCCAGACCTCTGCTGCACTGCGCTCGGTCAGTGGAATGGGATCTTTCGATGAGGCGTGCGTCGGTTGGGGCTGCGTTGCAACGTCTGCCGTATCGGTGGTCGAAAGCGTACGCGATGAAGGCTGTATTTTTTTCGGGGTCGCTTCGGGGGGCGACTCCTGTTTCTTGACTTTTGCTGAAACGGGCTTTGCGGAGAGGTGCGTTGCCGCGATTTTCCGGTCAGCGGGGGGCAGGCTCAATTTTTTTTTTGCGTCTTTGGCAGGCAACGCTTCACCAGCGTCCAAGCGGGAGAGCAGGGTGCTAATCTGTTCCATCCCTTCGAGACGACAACAGCGCACCAGCGCTAACTCAGTCAGCGTTCGCTGGGCGGTTGAGTATCGCATGTCGGCCTGAGTCCGTTGCAGCACACCGAGTACGGCCAGCACCGTTTCGAGGCCCATCCGGTTACCGATGTTTTGGATAGTTTCCGCTTCTTCTGCAGTGGTCGCATGCTGAAAAGCTTCCTTTTCGCATCCAGAGAGCGCCACCATACAATCGCGAAATATTCCCAGTAATTGATCGATCAGTTGCCCTTCATCAACGCCTTCGCCGACCGCAGAATCGAGTGTACCGAGCACAGAAGCGGGATCGGCATTGGCCACATGGCTTGCCAACTCAAGCAGCCGCGTGCTTTCAGCCGTACCGAGCATCCGGTGGACGGCTTCGGTATGGATGGGGGCTTCGGTGAGTGCGAGCAATTGCTCGAGCAGGGATTGTCCGTCCCGCATTGAACCGGCCGCACGACGGGCGAGCAGTTCGAGCGCATCGTCGGTTATTTCAGTGCCTTCCGCCTCAGCAATTTCGGCAAGTCGCGCGCGAATGGCTACAGTTTCGATGCCGGCAAAATCGAAGCGTTGACAGCGGGAGAGAACCGTGATCGGAATTTTACTCGGCTCAGTGGTACAGAAGATAAACTTCACGTGTTCCGGGGGTTCTTCGAGGGTCTTGAGCAGCGCATTGAAAGCATCCCGGGTGAGCTGTTGCACTTCGTCGATGATATAGATTTTTAAGCGGGCACGGCTGGGCCGAATGTTGACATTGGATCGAAGCTCACGGATTTCATCGATTCCGCGGTTGCTCGCGCCATCAATTTCCAGCACATCCACATCCTCACCACTGTTCACCCCGAGGCAGATATCGCATTGGTTGCAGGGCGTAATTGTGGGGCCCTCTACACAATCGAGCGCCTTGGCCAAAATGCGGGCGGCCGAGGTTTTGCCGACGCCTCGCGCCCCTGTAAAGAGATAGGCATGGCCGACCCGTCCGGTCTGGATCGCTGCTTCGAGCGCTTCGGACACGTGTTGTTGACCCACGAGATCAACAAAAGTCTGAGGTCGGTACCGGCGGGCAACCACGACGTAGTCGGCCGCCTCATTTCCTTCCGGCAAGCTTGGGTCTTGAGCGGATTTATCCGACATGAGCGTCCTGCAAAACCAGCAAGTGGCAATCGTATGTATCGATCAACGAGTGAGAGGCCCACCGCACAAGAAGATGTCTGTTTATGGCTGCTGACTTTCGTCCCTGACCAGGTTCGCAGGTCTCCCTCGCAGGGGCCCCTCACCCGATGACCGATGTGTTCTAGGAGAACCCTGTTGCGCCCCTACTTTCTAAACCTTTTGAGAGGTTTCGTCAAATCGGATCGGTTTGCCTCTGGGAGAGAAAAAGATTGATTTTATAGCGGAGTCACAAATATTTTCGATGCCGCTTCCCGTCCCATCGTGGTTTCTGTTCCGTCGACTTCCACCGTGACGACACCTGCCTCGAGATGATTGTGCCGGATCGATCCCTCCGCACCGAGGGCGAGACCGGTCTTACTCAAATATTGCAAAAATTCAGGTGACTGATCGAGTACTCGAATCAAACAAAAGCGTTCGCCCTGGGCACAACCGGCCAGCGATCTTCCTTGCGGCGTTTCGAGTGAACCATCCTCTCTTGGAATAGGATCGCCATGCGGATCGACCTGCGGATAACCGAGATATTTTTCGAGTCGACTGATCAACTTATCGCTCACAGCGTGTTCCATGTTTTCTGCTTCTTCATGGACTTCATCCCAGGACATGCCGAGCGACTGCACGAGGAAAAGCTCAATCAAACGATGGCGACGGAGCATCTTCAGCGCCAGACTTTTCCCCGATTCGGTGAGTCGCACACCTGCATACGGTGTGTAGGTCGCTAGTTGATTGTCACTTAAGGTTTTCAGCATGCTGGTGACGGTGCCCGGTAAGACACCAAGAGAGTCGGCAATTTTTCCAGTGGTTGCGGAGCGTCCACCAGAGTCCACCGAAAGCTGGTAGATCGTTTTGATATAGTTTTCAACCGTCAGACTAGGCATAGTTCGATCCGAAACGGCAAACCAGTACGAACAAGGTCGCGATGTTGTCTTTCGCGCCGGTACATAAGCCAGAATGTCCAGCAGACGTATTTTAAATTGCACTTGGAGAGCCGAATAGTCCCGCTTGGTATCCCTTTCAACCTTGAACGCACGCACCGTTGGCCATTGCGTTGGGTGTATTGGCTTGCGAAAATGAAACTCGCCTTTTGGTAGACAATCCTCTCGCCCCGGGCATTTTTACCGTGCAGCTTAACCGACGTGCACTGCAAGCAAGCCAAAGTCTCTTTGATTCGGCTGATTTATTGAGAGTCAAGCGGCATCGCATTGGCGGAGCATGTGTCCTGGATTGTGGGATTGAGGTTCCGGGGAGTGTGGAAGCAGGCCGCCTGCTCTCCGTAGTGGCCCTGGCCGACTTAGGGCGGGTCGAGCTTGTGCCTGGCCCAGCGCATGTGGCGAGTGGGCCATTCGTGCAGGTGGCGACAGACCAACCGGTGGCCGGATGTATGGCTTCTCAATATGCGGGGTGGGAAATTCGAGAAGGTGATTTTTTTGCGATGGGCTCAGGGCCGATGCGAGCTGCGGCAAATCGAGAAAAAATATTTGAAGACATCGGCTATGCCGAAAAGTCAGATTGTGCAATCGGCCTCCTTGAAACTCGCACCATGCCGAGCGTTCACGTGGTCAATTCGCTGGCAGCGGCCTGCAAAGTGAAGGCCGCAGACCTCGTGCTACTCGTTGCACCGACTGCGAGTCAGGCCGGCACATTTCAGGTCGTTGCGCGAAGTGTCGAAACGGCGCTGCACAAGCTTTACGAATTGGGATTCGATCTCGACCGCATTGAAAGTGGCTGGGGCCTGGCACCACTTCCTCCGGTAGCGGCGGACGATCTGACAGCCATTGGCAGGACGAATGACGCAATTCTTTATGGAGGGCAGGTCACGCTCTGGATTCGCGGTGACGACGCGAGCCTTGAGGCGATCGGTCCGCAAATTCCGAGTCGTTCATCGGACGATTATGGCCAGCCATTTGCTAAGATCTTTGCCCGCTATGATCACAATTTTTATAAAATAGATCGCCATCTTTTCAGCCCCGCACTTGTACGGTTGGTGAATCTTGATTCGGGGAAAAGTTTTTCGTTTGGAGAGTGTCTTCCGGAAGTGCTGCAGAGTTCATTCGGAGACTGATGCGGCGGAAGAAGAGAAAGGTTGTGCTTATGCGAGTTGCAGTTCTCAGCGCAGCGGAGAGCTGGTATTTCAAAGATTTAAAGCGGGCTGCGGGTGACGCGCATACGGTGCGATGTTTTTCGTTTCGTCGGCTGGCCACCCGCTGCGGGTCTGCTATTGAAGTGCTTGCGGAAGGAGAGTCGCTGACCGATTTCGATGCGGTTCTTGTACGGAGCATGCCGCCCGGTTCGCTCGAGCAGGTTGTGTTTAGGATGGATCTACTGGGCCGACTTGAGGCGGCGGGTATACCTGTTTGCAACGCTCCGCGAGCCTTGGAGGTGGCCATCGATAAATACCTTGCCACCGAACGACTGCGGGAGGCGGGCCTTGAGGTGCCGCAGACGTGCGTCTGCCAAACCGCGGCTGCAGCAATGGAGGCGTTTGACCAGCTCGGTGGACGAGTGGTCATCAAGCCCCTCTTTGGCGGCGAGGGTCGGGGGATTACGGCTCTCGACGATCCTGCATTGGCGGATCGGGCATTTCGGATGCTTGAGCAGATGGGTGCGGTAATCTATTTACAGGAATTTGTGGAACATGCGGGTTGCGATTTGCGGTTGCTGGTACTCGGGGACGAAGTCTTTGGAATTCGTCGCAGCAATCCACACGACTGGCGGACGAACGTTAGTCGAGGTGCGAAGACGGAGGCGATAGAAGTTACCGATTCGCTGCGGGAACATGCCCAGCGGGCGAGTGCGGCGATCGGCGCTGACTTTGCAGGGGTCGATCTGCTGCCGGCCCGCGACGGCCGACTCCTTGCACTGGAAGTGAATGCAGTCCCGGGTTGGCGAGCACTTGCCCACACGCTCGAGATCGATATAGCAGAGCGCGTACTCGAATTCCTTTCCGCTCAAGTCGCAGAACGGCGCTCGGTATGCATGGCGAATCGGTAATCTCAGACGCGGCGAAAGAGCAACAGAATGTTGCCTTCCGCCTTGCCCGTCATGCACGCGAGCGTCCCGCTCAACCGGCAGTGATTGAACATGCGACAAGGTCGCGTGAAAACTA
>CAUZBD010000005.1:0-15878 GCA_963577795.1 Planctomycetota bacterium
TAACGGTGTCATAGACGAAAGCCAGTTTCTCACTAGTCGCACATTCTGCCTGCGTGAGTAAAATTGTCAAGCGACACAAAGGAAAAACTTTTTTTGTAGTGGTCAAAGATATTTCCGATATGATTTTTGACGATTCATATTCTTTCTGTTCATCGTTGACCGGTACCCACATTGCTGCGTTAATGTTTTTTGTAAAAAGAAGATTGTTCGCAAATAAAGAGTGTTTCCTTCTTGTTTTTAAAGTTTCAGGTCTGATATTCAGCATCAACTGCTATGGATTCGACGGTGCTTCAGTGCTGGTAAATGACTCCGAATTCTTTCAAGATCTTCCAGATTGACATCCACGGCAAGAATGGAATCCGATTCACTTCCAGCTCGAGCAATAATTTCTCCCCAGGGATTGACAATCATCGAATTTCCATAATTACTCATCTCACCTTGATGCTCCCCCCATTGATTTGGTGCCAGCACATACGCCTGATTTTCGATCGCCCTAGACCGGAGCAATACTTCCCAGTGTGCAGATCCAGTCGTACTCCTGAACGCGGATGGAACAAAGATGAGTTGGGCTCCCTTGTCGGCGAGTTGCCTAAAGAGTTCGGGAAAACGAAGATCGTAACAAATCGATAACCCGATGGTACCGAACAATGTTTCTAGCGTGACAACGTTCTCACCTGGGGCCACCCACTTTGATTCGCAACTACTGAATTCGTTCGGTAACTCAACATCGAACAAATGAATCTTTTGATATTTTGCCACAATATCACCTGATGGCGCCACAATGACGCTTGTATTGTAAACGCGATCCGAATTTTCTATTTTTTCATATATACTTCCGCCATGGATATAGACACGGTATTCTCTCGCGAGCTCGGATATCCAGTTTGTTGTGTCCCCCGGTATTTTTTCAGCAGAACCAAACATTTGATCATAACTGCCAAGACAATTGAACATTTCTGGTAAGCCTATGAGTTCTGCCCGGTCGCTCGCTGCTTTTGCAATAAGCTCTTTGGCTCTCGCTAGGTTTGCATATTTATCTAAATCAGAACGCATTTGAATGATTGCGACTCGCGTGTGTGTTTTCATCGCCGTGAATCTTCCTATCTGTAATAGTTAGCTGATTATCGAAATATCATAACTTGCAGATGGTTCTTTTGTCGCGCAGCTAACCTGGCATCACTGGTACGGTATTTGGTCACAGGCGTATTTTAGTAGGTATATTTTCTGAGAGTGTTTTGCCGGCGTTTTTGGATATTTAGCTTGGGGGCCAAATGTGTCGCTTGTGATGTCCTAGCGAATTGAATTCGCGTGGTCTAAACTCATAGAATATCTTTTTTCGGTGTTCTATTGCATCCTCTGTCGAGATAAATCGTAATTTAAAGGTGCAACTTGTCTGGTTCTAAGCCGTCTCCTAAAAACTACGAAATAGAAGACGCTGATGTCCGCCTTATGCTCCTTGTCCAAAAGGACGATGCCAATGCATTTGAAGAGTTGGTAAGTCGATATCAAAATCGATTACTCGGTGTACTCGAACATCTTGTCGGCCGAAGAGATTTAGCAGAGGATCTTGCGCAGGAAGTTTTTCTAAGAGTTTATCGAGCACGCGCACGCTACGTGCCAAATGCCAAATTTTCAACGTGGTTGTTTACTATCGCGAACAACCTTGCGTCCAACGCCCGGCGGTCCCTCGCTCGGCGTCGGGAAGTTCACGTCGAACAGCGGAATACTGATGGGCTTAGAGGTGACCCGTTGGCGCAACTCGCTTTGGCAGCGAGTGGGCAGATGCCAAGCCGTCAACTTGATAATGTGGAAACCTGTTCGATTGTCCAATTGGCGATCCAAGGCCTTAATGATCGCCAGCGCATGGCAGTGCTCCTCGCAAAATTTGAAGACATGAGTTACGCCGATATTGCGGAAGTCATGCAGCTTTCTCCCCAAGCTGTCAAATCGTTGCTATCCCGAGCGCGGGGTAGCTTACGAGAGACACTCGCAACTTATATTCAAACAGGTCAACGACCAAATACAAACCCTTAGCCGATTTTTCTCGATAATACCATGACTGAAGAACCGCATGCCTTCGAAGAGATCAATCGCCTCAACGAACAGTTGTCAGCCTATATCGATGGTGAACTATCGTCGGATGAGAGAGAGATTTTGGAAAAACGTTTGGATGCCGATGAACCACTTCGCCGTCATCTAGAAGGACTCAAGAACAATTGGAGTCTTTTAGAACAACTTCCGCGAGAAAACGCCCCCTCACGATTTACCGCATCGACCGTTGGAATGGTGGCAATCCGCGCCGAAGCTTACCAAACCCCTGACGATCACGCCGCTGGTTGGCATATTCGTTTTTTTCCTAAATGGTTGTTGATTCTTTGTGCGGCATTTATAGCCGGGTTTTTCGGGTACAACGCAACCAAGACCATCACCAATAACGTGCCCGTTAATGGTCTTTTAGAAACTAGAAATATTTTTCTGTTACAAAACCTTAATTTTTTGGAGCACTTCCCCGAGTATTATCAACTTGGTGAGAATATCGAATTCCTGAAAAACATTTACAAACTAAAATACTTTTATTCACGGACGCAAGTCGCTGCCGACCCTAGTATCGTACGACAATCTCAGAATTCAGAGGAGCAAGCTCGGGTGCGTATTCAGAGCATGGATTCTGGTAGAAAAAAGCAGTTGCTTACAAGCTATTTAGGTTTTCTACAATTGCCTGAGAAAGAGCAGAGTCGCCTATTAAATTTGCATGCAGATTTAGTGTCGGCGCCCAATGCCGACATCCTCTCAAAAGCTTTAATAACGTACACGCGGTGGTATCAGCAGCGTGACCCACTAGAGCAAGTGGAAATTACACTTCGTACACAAAGTGAGAAAATAGAATACATTCAACATCTAGTGGCATCTCCACCGGTAAACGCAAAATATTTTAGGGGGAATGATTTCTCCATCATCACTCGTTGGCTGGAAGATGTGGCAAGGCGAAATGAAAAAAAACTTTTACGAAGTGTGGATAAAAATCGAAGCGTGGCTATTTCACGATTAACAGACCATGAAAGATCGCGTCAACTAGTTTTCCTTCTCGTTAAAAAGTCGAACCGTAATCAGGTTTTTCTATCGAACCCAGTCGAACGAAAACACTATGGTTTAATGAAGGCGAGGCTTTCTGAATCATTCCAAAAAACTCTTGTCAATCAACCGTCAATCAACGACGAAATAGTTTTGCTCGTTGAAATTGTACGTCGCGACTTCCGCGATAATAGATCTCGAACAATGGAGAGAGATAAACGGCAATCGAACGATTGACTTCTCAATAAGAATATTCTATTTCTAAGGCACGATACGTGCGACGATCCATCGAGCCTAGGCAAGGCCAGTGGCATGATTTTTTGGTGTGCCGCTTTACTATGTGGCGGAGCAGTTATTGAGAAATATCAAAGATGCTCTCTGTGATGTCGGGGAGACATGTAGTGAGATAGTAGGCCCGGGGTGTCGCCCAGTCAGATAGAGCTAAGCGGTTTGTTTTTAGATGTCGCGCGTGACCTCCAAGTGCATGATCTAGAAAGCTAGACGGTTGTCTATATCGGATGACACGAAACTGCCCTTCATCTAATGCGGCTAATTCTGCTACCCGCCTCGTGGCGTCTTCCAGATAACCGAGTTCATCAACAAGGCCTAAATGGAGAGCTTGTTTCGCCGTAAAAATTTGACCGGTTTTCACCTCACTCATTGCCGTGTCATCCGTGACGAGATTTGGGCGACCGTAGGATAATACCTCTAAAAATCCAGAAAAACTGTCGTCCACTAACTCTTGAAGTTTTTCACTTTCTGCCGCAGTCCGCTTCTGTGTGAAACTTCCCATTTGTTTAAATTTGCCACTTACATACGAGTAGTCAATAATATTGTGTTTGTTTAAGAATCCAGAAAAATCATAACTTGGAATAACAACGCCAATCGATCCAGTCCAGGTTGTCTCCTCCGCAAAAATCGTATTGGGTATATCGCCAACGGCCATTGAAATATAGTATCCCCCACTGGCAGCCATACCTCCCATACTCACAACTAGCGGAAATGGTTGCTTGTCAGCGCGTTTTTCCCGCTGTAATTGCTTGAGGTGATGGTAAATATAATGGCTCGCGGTTACTGTACCTCCTGGTGAATTCACTCTCAATACAACACCTTTAACGCGATCGTCGTTTCGTATGCGATCGATTTGTTTTTTTACGAAACCATCCCCTTGGAGAATGGTACCGTCGACATTAATGATGGCTATTTTGTCAGCAGCAGCCACATTTCCTGCCTCAAGGAGTTCCGTTATTTCCGGGTCTGCCTGAATATAGCTTTGGTACTGTGCCAACAAGCCAAAATTGAACATCACCGAAACAGCCAGTGCAATAAGCATCAGGATGAAGAGTGTTCGTCGGAGGGTGCGACCCTGCTGCTCAAGAATGATTCGGGGGGGAAACCGGAAAACATCCCCTCGGGACTCTCCAGCGTACTGTGCATGTACTACTTTGGAGTCCAACGCTTCAGTGGATGAAGTCGGCTGAGGATTTTGAGAATCGATCGGATCCATAGTTTTTATTCCTAAAAAGCATTAAGACAAATTAATGTTATTCAGTTTATCGCATTAACCTAAGAGGATAGGCAAATTCCGTGCCCTGTATTTTAGTCCACCACGCCACAAGAGCAATCATACCAAAAGTGGCCAATCGATCTTTAGAGATAGAGGTGATTTCTTTCGGCAGGTTCTTCCAGCTATCAAAGCGGGGCCAGTGGATAAATCGGTTGTAAAAACAAGATTTTACAGCTCTATCGGATAGATGTATTTTTTCTTGTGTAGCGGTGTTGCTTCAATATCATCCTCAACGTTAGATTACACCCCAAACTTGGGGACCTTTAAAGTCAGAATACTACTTCGGTAGACACCCCCAATATAATTTCAAGGAGCTGAGACGTGTATCTTGCTGCATCGAGCAAATGTTTTCCTGAACTTCCGTTTGAAGCGGCGTTGTCAAAACTCGTTGACCTTGAATACGCACGAGTCGAAATACCTTTTTATGAGTCAGGGGGGGGGATCAAGCCTTCCGAAGTTGTTGAGAATGCGGAGCGCGCAATCGCCATTTGTCGCCAAACACAAAGATTAACCCCCGTTGCATATGACATAGAAATCGCTGCCACAGGAAGCGAGTATTACAGCCAATTTGCAGCAATTTGTTCTGTAGCGAAGGCGACGAAAGTTATAACGCTGATTGTTCCATCCGCAAAACTGGGCACACCATTTAATGCAGAGGTAGAGCATTTACAGCAGTTGGTTGATATTGCATCTACCGATGGTACGGTTGTTGCCATCAAGACGGAAGCGGGGAAAATTTCTGAAGATCCTGATACGGTAAAGGTACTCTGCGATCATATAAAGGGACTTGGTGTGGCATTGGATCCCAGCCATTTTTATTTTGGGGAGAATGCTGGTCGTGCCTATGAGCCAATAATCCCTTATACACAACATGTCTATTTGAGAGACACAAATAAAGAAAACCTACAGGTTCGCATAGGTCAGGGGGACATAGAATACGGGCGTTTAATAAGCCTCCTTGCACAAAATAAATATAATCGCGCACTATCGGTTGACATGCAGCCACTCCCAGATGTCGATCAAATGGCTGAGATGCGAAAAATGCGATTGCTTATTGAAAGTCTACTTTGAGAGTAGCGATGCACAAATTGTGCCTGGCAATTCAATAAAGGACAAGCGTACGTGCGCGAACGGTAATCGTTCAACCTACGAAGTGTGTGGGATTCCCTGTTCGTAATCGCTGTCGCTGTGCTTCGTAGAATAAAACGGCCGCACTGGTGGAAACATTTAGGCTATCTGCGACACCCCGCATTGGAATACTCACCGGGTAGACCTCTTTCCAGGCCGCAGAAAGACCCGTAGATTCTGTGCCCAAAATGAGTGCTGTGGGGATTTTAAAGTCCACATCTGTATAAGAGTCAGGAGCATCGACTGTCGCCGCAGCAATTTGAAACCCTTTAACTTTCAGCCAATTAAAAACTTCTTTTGAGGGCGACGCGCAAACCGGCATCGTAAATACAGTCCCTAGACTTGCACGGATAGTATTTGGGTTAAAGATATCTGTCTTTTGATCCGCCAGAATCACCGCGGAAACCCCAGCTCCGTCGGCACTGCGAATGATCGCCCCAAGATTTCCCGGTTTTTCAATTCCTTCTACGACGACGACTAAGGGATTTTCGGGCAACAGCAGATCATCTAATTCACTTTCGGGAGGAATAGCAACCCCTACAAAACCTTCGGCACGCTCTCCAAAGGCTAAATGTTCGAAAACATTTTCCGTCACTTCGTAAACATCCATCGCAAACTCATCGACTTGTTCTAGTAAGCGACGGCTTTCACTTGTGTGGCAAAAAGTCGGGCAAAAATATATTTCGGTAATATTGACTCCCGCAGAGATTGCCCGACTCAATTCGCGCGCTCCATCGATCAACGTCCTTCCTTGACGACCACGATGTTTACGTCTGCGAAGCTTGACCGCTGCTTTTATCTTTTCGTTGCGCGGACTGGTAATTGCGGGGAAGTCAGTCATGAAAAGTGATTGCTTTTAATCAATTTTCTTGCTCCAACGGACCGCAATGCCGCAAGGCAATTGCCGACCATCAGCAGAGCGGATTGCCAATCCCCCAGACTCAAACGTACCTCCATGTCCGCTTCCCAAAGCAAGCCGTAGTTTTTGTTCCAAATCGTGAGGGAGATATCCTGTCGTGTGACAGCTAATCAAAATAAAACGGCGATCGTGGGCCGTTAGCTGCATGCAAAGGTCGAGTAATTCATCTAAATCTTGTTGAATTTTCCAGACTTCGCCTTTTGGCCCATGCCCGTAACTGGGGGGATCCATAACGACCCCGTGATATTTGTTTCCTCTCTTTAGTTCACGCGTAGCGAATTTTCTAGAATCTTCTGTGATCCAACGAATGGAAGCACCTGTGAGTCCTGAAGATTCTGTGTTTCGGCGGGCCCATAGCACACTATTTTGCGCAGAGTCGACATGCACCACTTCTGCACCATGCGCAGCACCCGTGAGAGTAGCCCCACCGGTATAAGCAAATAAATTGAGTATCTTGAGTGTTTCATCAGTGCTTTTCAGCTGGCGGGTCATCCAATCCCAATTTCCCGACTGTTCTGGAAAAACACCAACGTGGCCAAAATCTGTCAACTTTAACTCGAGATCACAATTTTCATGTTGAATTTTCCACGAAAGCGGCATCTGATTTGTGCTTTGCCAAGCACCTTCGGTCGCACCCCTACGCACGTAGGTGGCATGCGCGGAGCTCCACAATTCGTGTTGTTGTTTTGGTACGCCTTCAGCAGCAACACTGGGGCGATCGAGGATAAATTCACCAAATCGCTCGAGTCGGCGACCATCACCAAAATCGAGTAGTTGATACTGTTCTTTTGCAAACATAGAGCGTTATTTTAATGCCTATTCTCAGCCAAATATAAGGGAATCCCGCATCGTACCATTTGGAATAGACCATGTTCAAGCCGCAGCTTCTGGCTTCTCGATAAAATAATCAGATTTGCCCTAAATCTCCATGTGTTGCATGGTGCCACCAGGTTTACAATAGCAATCAGGATTGTGGATGGACTCCTTTGCAGGGATTCGGAGATGGCACACCCCTGGATCGTTGCTCCAAAAAATCATGGCTGGAAAACGTAGCGGTTCATTATGTTTCTCTGCTGCATGTCGCACTGGAAATCAGGCAACTGGCTTCGAAAAAAGGCGCTCCATGGCTTAGTCCCGTGGTACGACCGATGGTTCGAGCGTGGCGTTATCTGGTTTATTCTCTTTGAATGCTTTTCTATCCTAGGCTGTCAAACGACGGAGTCCCAATTAGAAGATGAGCCGAAAGCACAGGCATTTATTGATCTCGTACCGGATCAAAATTCTTCTTCAATAAACGATGACCTGCAAACACAATCTTCTGGTAACAATCCTATTTTGCTCATCGCTAATGCCGAGTCATCGACTGGACCGCTGAATAAAGATCGTGCTTTTGGATTTTTACAGAAAATTTGTGAACTTGGACCCCGAGTCACCGGGTCGGGGCCGATGCAATCCCAACAGCAGATATTAGCTGAGCATTTTAGCCGCCTAGGGGGAAAGGTGCGTTTACAGAAGTTCCGCTTTCCACATCCACAAAATGGTGAACCACAACAGGCTGCCAATATGATCGTGGAATGGCATCCCCAAAAACGTGAGCGAATTTTAATCTGCGTGCACTACGATACCCGGCCGCAGGGTGACAATGCCCGCGTACCAAAAAATCAGCGGGGTAAAATATTTCTAGGGGCGAATGACGGCGCGAGTGGTGTTGCGCTCTTGATGGAACTCGCCTATAAAATAGCGGAAATTCAAGGCCCTTACGGTGTTGATTTTCTTCTAGTTGACGCGGAAGAGTTTGTGTTTTCCGATTTGCCACCGCAGCGCTATTTTTGGGGCTCTGAATTTTTTGCTCGCGATTATCAGGGAAATCCACCCCCTTATAAATATATTAAGGGTGTTGTGTTAGATATGATCGGAGACCGGCATCTGCAAATTTATCAGGACCGAAATAGTGTGTGGTGGAAGGATACGCGGCCCATTACGCAGGAGATTTGGAAAACAGCTGAAAGACTCGGTGTTAAGGAATTTATTCCTCGTACGCATCCGAAAATGCGGAACCCAATCCGAGACGATCACCTGATGTTGCGGAACGTCGGGAAAATACCGACTTGTGAAATTATTGACTTTGATTATCCACGGTTTCCTGTGAATAGATATTGGCACACCGCCGACGATACTCCCACACGCTGTTCCGGGGATTCGATGGCAAAGGTGGGTTGGGTAATTTTAGAGTGGATTCAATTGCCAAAATAGTTCCTTTTTGATGTTTTGTTGACCTGATGAAAAAAATGTTGCGTAAATATTGCGTATGTTTGCGTTAGCAATCAAGTGCGTTGTTTGAATATCTCGGTGTCTGTTGTTTCGTTAAAGAATAAACATTCCCTATTTGATGTGGGATCGTTCATGCAGTTTCTCTCTCCCCTAACCGCCCTGGGACCCCTCAGTATTTATTTGATTTTTTTAGGGCTGGTTAATCTGTCTTCTAAGACGCGGTTGCTTACGGGACGGCAGGATTTTATCGCACTGATTTTAGGAGTTTCTGGGCTGATTGTCGTAGGCCCCATGCAACTGTTTCTCCCACAAGGGGCAATGATTCGCTTCGGAAACAATGCCTGGTATCCGCTGATACTTCTTTATCTATTCTGCACCATGTGGTTGTTCCTTTTAAACCGTCCACGACTTATTCTCTACAATCTGAAAAAAAAAGATTTGTTTTGTTTTATGGAACATATCGTGCGTCGTGAAAAATGGACTGTTCACGCACATGGCAATGTGATGCAAATCACTGAAATTGGGATTCAGTTTGAGATTATCTCCTTCGCTGCCATGAAAAATATCACACTTCGCGCAACGCGTGCCGAACAATCAATGCCAGGGTGGCAGGTTCTGCGCAAAGCATTGTTAACCGAATTTCAAACGCATCATGCGGGATTCAATAGAGCCGGTGTGTTTTTTGTTGCCTGTGGTTTGATCGTCGCTGCGGTCGGATGGACCTACACTTCATCTGTTTAAAAAGCCGTTTACGTCTGGGGTTTTAGGTATTATTGAAGTCAAATTGCTTTGACTTCAATGACGGTTTCGCACCGGAATTACACGGATCCGCTGGCATCGCTGGCAGAGAATTGGGGCAAACATTGGGTTGGATAAAGAAGACCCGCTCGGGGAAATCCGGAGCGTGTATAACGGTCTTTGCCGCATCTTTCCCAAAGGTCGCCCCTTGACGCTAGGAGGTCTCAAGATTTAATCTGCATGGGGATGGCGATTGGCCTTGCGTACCCTTCCGACCACCCTATAATTCCGGCGAATTTTGTTCCGGTGGCTGGAGCATCGCGTGTCTACTCTGTCGTTTGGCGGATGGTAGAAAGCATGTGGTCGGAAGAAGTTCCTTGAGTTACAAGCGGGTGTAGCTCAGTTGGCAGAGCACAACGTTGCCAACGTTGATGTCGTGGGTTCGAATCCCATCACCCGCTCCTAATGGCAAGAGAGAGAATGTGTTGGTTTGTTGTTTCGCGGCAGATTGGTTAGAGAGTTGACATTTATATGACGAACGACGATCTACAAAAATCAGATGTCCAGGAGGAGGTAGGGCCGGATACGGCGGCGCTGCAACTGGACGTAGCGATTGATTCTCGCAGCGCGTGCCAAAGACATATTACGGTCACGGTCGCCCGCGAGGATATCGACAGGTATTTTGATGATGCGTTTAGTGAGATGATGTCCACCGCAAATGTGCCTGGTTTCCGAGCCGGCCGTGCACCTCGAAAATTAGTCGAAACGCGTTATCGCAAGGAAGTTGCGGATCAGATTAAAGGCTCTCTATTGCTTGATAGCATGGCGCAAGTCAACGAGGAGAGCAACCTTGCCGCCATCAGTGAACCCGAGATCGATCTCGGGTCCGTTGAACTTCCCGCAGAAGGACCACTAACCTTTGAGTTTGATCTTGAGGTTCGTCCTGAATTTGATCTTCCTAATTGGAAAGGTCTAAAAATAGAACGGCCCACGGCAGACTTTGGGGATGCAAATGTCGATGAACAACTCGGACGCGTTTTAGCAAACTACGGAAAGCGTGTTCCGTCGCAAGACCCGGTCAAAGAAGGTGATTACATCACTGTGCGGATTAGCACATCCTATGATGGGGAAGCATTAGGGAGTGGGGTTGAACATACTATTTGTGTGCGGCCGAGTCTCAATTTTAGAGATGGGACGATTAAAGATTTTGGCAAGCTGGTTGTGGGAGCGAAGTCTAAACAAAAAATGTCTGCTACGATGCAACTTGTTGACGATGCTCCTAATGCGGATCTTGCCGGAAAAGAGATTCAAGTTGAATTTGAAATATTAGACGTCAAACAATTTGAATTGCCTGAGCTTACTTCTGAGTTCCTCGCACAGATCGGAAATTTTGGATCGGAAGCGGATCTCCGAGATGCCATTAAGGATAGTTTGCAGCGTCAACTTGATTACCAGCATCAACAACGAGCCCGCCAGCAGATCACGCAACTGCTCACTGTGGCGGCAGATTGGGAACTGCCTCCAGAAATGCTCAAGCGGCACGGCGGTCGTGAGTTGGATAGAAAAGTAATGGAGTTACGGAGGAGCGGATTTCCTGAAGCGGATATTCAGGCACATACTAATGAGCTCAGACAGAACAGTCAGGAAACAACCGCAACCGCATTACGGGAACATTTTATTCTTGAGCGAATTGCTGAAGAAGAAAATGTTGATGCGGGGGAGGCAGACTACGATAAGGAAATTAGTTTGATTGCGATGCAGACTGGTGATTCACCACGACGCGTGCGAGCACAAATTGATAAAAAAGGACTCATGGATAGCCTTCGAAATCAAATTATTGAGCGTCGCGTCATTGAGTTGGTCTTAGGAGAAGCCAAATTTAAAGATGTTCCCTTTGAAGGTGAGGGGGGCAACACGGAAGCCGTCGATTTGGCAGTCGGTGGAGGTGAACAAAATGAAATTCCGGTAGCGGCACACGGGCAGGAAGAAGTGCTTGCAGCACCGAAAGATCATACTTAATTTACTTGCCGGATTGTTTGATGAAAGGAAAGAGTACGCACCTCACAGATGGACGGGTGGTTGTCTATCAGGTGCTCTCCCACGGAAGGAATTTTGATGAACGTGTTTGATAGCTTTTCTCAGGCTCCCATAGCGAATCCGCAGCTCAGTCGCGATTATCAGCGGCAGCGCCAGATGACGCTTGGAGACTTGCTGCTAGAAAACAGGATTATTTTCCTTCAGGGTGAAATCCAAGATGGGAACGCCAACGAACTTGTGATGAAAATGCTCTATCTGCAGAGTGAAAATCGTCGCAAGGATATCAATTTTTATATTAACTCTCCCGGCGGAAGCGTAAGTTCCACATTGGCGATCTACGACACGATGCGAATTCTTAGTTGTCCGGTCACCACTTACTGTGTAGGCCTTGCGGCCAGTGGAGGGGCTGTCTTGCTCGCCGGTGGCTCAGCGGGAAAAAGATATATACTCCCCCATGCCAAGGTTATGATCCATCAGCCTTATGGGCAGGTCGGCGGGCAAGTTTCGGATATTGAAATCCAGGCTGCTGAAATTCTTAAGACACGCGAAGTACTTAATAAAGTACTTAGTGAACATACGGGACAGAAGATAGAAAAAATAGCAGAAGATACTGACCGCGATTATTACATGACGGCGGAAGACGCAAAACAGTATGGAATTGTTGACGAAATTATTACGAAGCCGACGGTGGATGCTGAAGACGATGAATAAGGCTTTCCTGGTAATCCAATATTAACGGCCCCTATAATTATCTTTCGGAGATGTGCTGCCGATGCCTTTGATCCCTTATGTGATCGAGAAGAGTGGCCGCGAAGAGCGGGCGATGGATATTTACAGTCGTCTTCTGAAGGACCGAATTGTCTTTCTTGGGTCGGGTGTAAATGATGATGTCGCTAACGCCATCGTTGCTCAAATGTTGTTTTTGCAATCTGATGACTCAAAAGCAGATATTCATTTTTATATCAATTCACCTGGCGGCAGCGTGAGTGCAGGATTGGCCATATACGATACGATGCAGTTGGTAACGTGTGATGTGGCAACATATTGTATTGGTCAGTGTGCATCGATGGGTGCGATCCTTCTTACGGCCGGGACCGATGGAAAACGGCACGCACTACCTAATTCGCGCATTATGATTCATCAACCACTCGCAGGGATGGAGGGGACTGCTGAAGACATCATGATTCATGCGAAGGAGTTTAAGAATACAAAGAATAAACTAAATAATATTCTATTAAAACATTGTGGTCAGCCGCTCGATCGGATTGAGGCGGATACCGACCGGGATCGTTTTATGGAACCTGAGGAAGCTTTACAGTACAAACTGATCGATCGCATTATTGAACGCATGGACGCGTAAGCGAGAAAAAAATGAAGTGTTGGCAAGGATGTCTCATCTTGTCGTTTCTGGTCTTAGGAACGAATGGATGTAAAACATCTGGTAGTACCGAAGCTCTGCAGCGTGAACTCCGTTATCAGGAGGACATGATCTATCAGTTGCAGGATTACATTCGGACTTATAAATGTTATCTAGAGGAATGTCGCCAGGAAAACGAAACGTGTCAGCGAAATGGAAAGGCACCATCGCAAAACACTTCGATCCTCGAGAAAAAAGCTCGTCCTGATGTACATTTGACTCTCCCAGATATCTTGCGTTCCGATGACGATGTGCGGCCTCCTGCGATCGAACTTCCAGGCATAAATAAAGGGGCAGAAGCCCGCTTTCCTCAACAACCATTTGGGAAGCTTCAACAAGAAAACATGTATGCCGCTCAGCCTATTACGACCCAGTGGGCGTATCCGCTGCCAGACAATATCACCTTGGCTCGTTACCAAGAATCGATTTTGAAAGATCCACGTGTACCGACTCCACTTGGACCTGGGGAAAGAATTGACGATCCGGTGATCGTTGGCCTCCCTTTCAATAAAGGTTTGGCTGGAGGCTATACTGAACGTGGAACATCTGGTGGAATCTGGCTGTTATTAGCCCCTCAAAATGTGACTGGCCAAAAAGTTCGTCCTCGTGGTGAGCTTTCGATTGCATTGATTAATCCCCGAGCTTATTCCGACGACAACGCTCGGGTCGCAAATTGGAAATTTTCGTCCGCCCAGGTCAAATTGATCACAGAAGATTTACCGGTGGGTGAATCACTCCTCCTGGAACTTCCTTGGTCGGGAGAACCTCCCCTCGATAACTTATTGCAGGTCTATGTCCGACTGATCACCCCAGAGGGAAATCAACTGCTTGTCGATCAACGGATTGATCTATCGCAACAAGAACCATTTCTCAATGGCGATCAGTCCGGTCAAGGTCGCGGGTGGCGTAAACGAACGCGACCACGTGACTTTATCACCGTCGATAACTTCGCAGTACCACAAGGGAGTCGGCAAACACTTCCCAAGGCATCTTTTACCGAACAGCGATTACAGCCTGCTACAATTCAACCCAAGCCACTCCCAGTGCGTGCAGCGCGGTCGACAGAATGGAAACCGGATCGGTAAACACCGTCGCAGAGCCCAAAAAAATATGGGAAACCCTGCTGCGTGTTAGAGTAGTTTTCCGAGTCGATCCACAAGGTCAACCGTACGGCAACTATAGCCCCACTCATTGTCGTACCATGACACCACCTTGACGAGATTTCCATCCATCACTTGGGTGAAATCGGCGGCAAAGATTGAGCTATGCGGATCTCCGATGATATCCGTCGAAACGAGGGGATCTTCGCTGTAACAAAGAATTCCTTGCAGGGGTCCTTCCGCTGCCTTGCGCACCGTTTGATTGACTTGTTCTTCTGTGACGTTCTGGTCAAGTATCACTGTTAAATCGACAATGCTTCCTGTTGGAACGGGCACACGGAGAGCAATGCCGGTGAGCTTTCCCTGAAGTTCAGGAATCACTAAACCCACTGCTTTTGCCGCCCCTGTAGAGGTCGGAATGATATTCTGGGCAGCAGAACGAGCACGATAAAGATCACTATGAGGCATATCGTGAACGCGTTGGTCGTTGGTGTAGGCGTGTACGGTAGTCATCAAGCCCTTTTGGATCCCAAACGCGTCATTCAATACTTTTGCCAGAGGTGCAAGACAATTGGTTGTGCAGCTTGCATTTGAAATGCATTTTTGATCTGCCGTAAGTTTGTCGTCATTCACACCCATCACACAGGTTAGGTCCGCGCCATCTTTCGCCGGCTGGGAAAGAACAACTTTTTTCGCTCCGGCCATGATATGTGTGTCGTATCCGGGCTTGCTTTCTGTTGCTCGCGAAGCAAAAACCCCGGTACTTTCCACCACCACATCCACTCCTAAATCTCCCCAGGGGAGATCGGCGGGATTCCGCTCTGCAAGAGCTCTGATTGGGCGGCCATTGACAATCAACGATTCGTCATTGTAGGTCACCTCCGCCGCGTAGCGTCGGTGCGTACTGTCGTATTTTAACAGTGTGGCCAAAGTTCGATTGTCGGTGAGATCGTTGACCGCCACCACATCAAACTCATCCCCGCGGCTCATCAGATTGCGGAATACAAGACGACCAATCCGACCAAACCCATTGATTGCGACCCTAATCGACACAGCAACCCCCCCTCTCAATAAACATCTGTTATGGGAATTTCACCAATCCAGCCAGTGCCCATATTCAACCACATCGGGCTGTATGACTCTTGCCGGTACAAAGTCCTGCAGGTACCGTGAGAGCCTCCCTACGGTAAGTAAAAGACCCGAAAATCGTCTTTTCTAAACAGGAAATTTGGAGAAGCGATTATAGTAATCTCTGCAGCACTCAGATAGGGGTGGCTATTGTGATCTGAACCGCAATCGCAATAGAAAATAAGAATCCCCGGGAATCTTTTCGTTTTTTTAAAGGCACATGAATATCTCTGTTTGCACTTTTTCTCGCTGAATAGACTCGAGGTGTTTTGTGAGGGACCTCTCTGATCATAATTTCACCGGAAGCACTGGTGATTCAGAAAAGGATATGGACGGTCGCGAGGCTCTCGTCGAAGGGTGTTTGGATCGTTTATTTGTGGCCTTTGATTCGGGGTGCGAGGAAGGATTTTCAGATCCCGTTGTGCTTTTAGTTGATTGCGAGGATGCCATAGGAGCGCCCGTCGCGCGCAGCTGGGAAGGGAATGATGCCGTTGATGCGGC
>CAUZBD010000006.1:0-14904 GCA_963577795.1 Planctomycetota bacterium
GTACTCGACGAACCATCGATTGGTCTCCATCCGCACGATCTAGAACCATTGGTCAAAGCGATTAACGATCTCCGTGACCGGAGTAACACGGTAGCGGTGATCGAACACAAAGAGTCCATTATTCGATCTGCCGACCTGGTTGTTGAAATCGGTCCCGGGGCCGGTGAGCAGGGTGGAAAAATTGTTTTTCAAGGAACCCCTACAGAGCTTGAAGCTGATGAAGGGAGTGTGACAGGCGATTATCTCGCCGGTCGTCGTGGTCTCCGTTCTGCGCACAGTCCCCGCCAAACAGAACAGGGTT
Organism: Planctomycetota bacterium; assembly: GCA_963577795.1. GTDB lineage: Bacteria > Planctomycetota > Planctomycetia > Pirellulales > UBA7805 > UBA7805. Next base: position 302 of record CAUZBD010000006.1, read on the forward strand.
GGATCCGACTCACAGGTGCCTCTGGAAATAACCTGAAAAATATAGATGTCGAGTTTCCGCTCGGGGTCCTCTGCGTTGTGACGGGCGTCAGTGGCGCTGGCAAAAGCAGTCTCGTGCAGGATACACTTTTTCCCGCGGTATGCGACCGGATGAAAAAAGAGCTGCCCCCTGGACTGCCTTTTGACGATCTCTTCGGCGTTGACCAACTGGATGAATGTGTCTTTCTCGATCAGCAGCCGATCGGAAGATCCCCTCGATCGAATCCAGTGACATACATTAAAGCCTTTGATGAAATACGCCGCGTTTTCGCGCAGGCAACCGATGCGCGTACTCGTAATATCACGATGAGTCACTTTAGTTTCAACGTAGATGGTGGCCGCTGCCCGCGTTGTAAAGGAGAAGGGCAGATTGGAATCGATATGCAGTTCCTTGCCGATGTCTATATGGACTGTCCGGAGTGTGACGGTGCGCGTTATCAACCTGAAATTTTGGACATTTTATACCGCGGGCGAAGTATTGCCGATGTCTTAGCTTTGACGGTGCGTGAGGCGTTTGTTTTTTTTCGTGGAGAGATAAAAGTTCAAGCAAAACTCAAGCGATTGCTGGATGTAGGTTTGGGATATCTGCCCTTGGGTCAGGGTGCAAACACACTTTCAGGGGGAGAGGCTCAGCGTCTCAAGATGGCCACAGCCATGTCGAGCCGTTCCCATAATCGGACATTGTATATTCTCGATGAGCCGACGACCGGATTGCACTTTGCCGACGTTGCCCAATTGCAGGATTGTTTCACAACACTTTTGGATGTGGGGCACTCACTGATCATCGTCGATCATAATTTACAATTGATTAAAGAGGCAGACTATCTGATTGATTTAGGGCCAGGAGCTGCCGACACTGGCGGGGAAGTGGTTGCCGTGGGGACTCCGGAGGAGCTGGCAAAAAAGTCTCCACATCCTACCGCGCGTTGTCTCGCTGAAGTTTTCACGGCAGAAGCATTACTCCATGAAAACGCATCACTTTTGGAATAGGAAACTTTAACTCAAAGGAGCATTTCGTTGAGCCAATCAACCTCGAACTTTGTGACCGCTTTTTGGGGCAATGTGAGTTCCATTGAGGCGGAACTTTTTGTACAGGCGAACGATGCATCCGTTGCAATTCTCAGTGGGCATGTTTCCGGCCCTTTTTGTTCCGCTACCCGTACGCTATCTGCTCAGTACAAACTGTATGCCTACGCCGACAAAGGGCCACAAGTTTTCAAAGCAGTTTTGCCAGACCCTTGTTTCTGGGCGCCTGGATTTCCTTTTCTCTATCAGGCGGAAATAAATATTTGCGTGAGCGGTGAGGGTGAAACAAGCGAATCCTTCCCCTTAGGTATTCGTCCGTTGACGATTCGCGGTCACGATTTTCTTTATGCAGGTCGCCGGTATGTGATGCGGATTGTCGACGTACCACAGTTGGTGGAGACAGCAGGTCATCAAGAGGCATTGTTTGATATTTGTGTTGAGACGGGTGCCGTTTTGTTTCTTCGCACTCCCAAAGAATCAATCTGCCAGTACGCTACGCAAAAGGGCGTCTTATTGGTCGTACAAGTCGAAAGCACCAATCCAGAGCAAGTGTTATCTGAACTTAAACAGTACGCCCGCTGGCCTGCCGTTGGAATGGTTGTCCTTTCGGCTGATTTGGTTCTAGACACACCATTGGATCTCCCTATTGCGTCCTTGGTTCGTGCCGTTGCGTATCGACGCGGTCAGAAGGTTCCGCCATGGGCACAGGTGCTTATCGTAGATGAAAACAGCCTGGCAGCTGATTTTCCGGCGGGAAAAAATCTGCCACAGATGGTGTTCTGTCGAATGGAATCCGAGGCTTCGATCGCAGTTGCACGTCGAGTTTGCGACGATTTACAAGGACGAACGGCTGCCTGGCCACAGATCGCCGGGTACATGGCATCCTCGTCGGGCGCGTTATATTGATGGCGTTGCAGAATATCTCGTCTTTCACCTCTTTGTCGAAACCATCGTTGAATGTCAGTTCCAGAATCGCATGATCCGCTTGATCGCTATGCGCGTCAGTGGCGGTATGAGCCATTCGGTCGAGAGGGGCAAGAGCGTCTCAGTCAGAGTCGCGTACTGATCTGTGGTTGTGGGGCTCTCGGTTCGGTCATCGCGAGCACACTTGCTCGTGCCGGAGTGGGTCATCTGCGGATTGTAGACCGTGACTTTTTAGAACTGAATAATCTACAGCGCCAAATCCTCTTCGATGAGCAAGATGTTGCAGCCCGACTTCCTAAGGCTATTGCGGCGGCGAAAAAGCTTCAACAGATCAACTCTGCGATTGAAATTGAACCGCTTGTAGTCGATGTTGATTATCGCAATGTTCTGACGCTCGCTGACTCGGTAGATGTCATCCTGGATGGTACAGATAACTTTGAGACCCGAATGCTTTTAAACGATGCCGCTTTGCGGTTGGGTAAACCGTGGATTTTTGGTGGTTGTATTGGAGCCGAAGGCCAGACAATGACCATCATTCCTGGCCAAACCGCCTGCCTTCGCTGTGTGTTGCGGCAGCCTCCCCCGCCTGGTGAGACACCTACTTGCGATACGGCGGGAATTCTCGGAGGCATTGTCAATGTGGTTGCAAGTATCCAAGCTACCGAAGCAATGAAGATTCTCAGTGGGCATCCCGAAGCGATTCAGCCTGGACTGCTGGTGATTGATCTTTGGGATAATCGGCTTCGCCAAGTTGGCACCCGCGCAATCCGTTCAGCAGACGATTGCCCTGCCTGCAGTGGCGGCGAAGCTCCCTGGCTCGAAGGTGAGCGAGGAAGCCAATCAGCCATCCTCTGTGGACGCAACGCAGTACAGTTACGTTCACTCGAAAAAAAGAACCTGGATCTTGCTCAACTGGCCGAGAAACTCAAAGAGAGGGGGGACGTGGTTTCGAATAAATTTCTAGTGCGTTATACCATAGAAGGCTTCGAATTTACTCTTTTTCCGGACGGCCGGGCGATTGTCGGAGGAACCGACGATATTGCCGAGGCACGCGCGGCATTCGCCCGCTTTGTTGGCATCTAGCAAGCGTCGACTCAAAGCCAAAAGAGACGAACGAAGCGATCAGTAAGCCTCAGGCAACTGATAAACGACCGGACTTCGGTGATCGAGTCGCTCTTCCGTTTCATGCCAAGGTCTCACATTTTCTAATTCAGGCATGATCTCTAGGACTTGCTGTAATAGCCGTTCAATCAAATGATTCGCCTCTGGTTCTACCGATTTGTCACGGAGGGTCACAACTGTTTTCATCAATCTGAGTAACTGAGCACGTTGCAGCACAGGTGGCGACAGTGGGAGTTCACTATCGACGAGCAATTCATGGATGGGAACCTCAAGTAACCGTTGCCATGCATGTAATTCACTGATTCGTAAATCAGCTGTCGGTTGCTCCATCCGACGAATATCGCTTATTTCTAAATTCCAGCGTCGTGCCACGGTGCGTACAGTCATTCCTTGGCGTTGACGAACTAGCGAAATGCAATTCAGAGATTTTGGGATTTCAGAAATTTGTTTTTCTTGGACACCAACAGGTGACGACTTGCCGTTGTTGCGAGGGGGGGACACTGTGCTCATTAGACTGGCTCCGATATTTGAAGAGTGCGGTACAACTGTCGATTACCTCATCCATCCACGAGGTAAGCCAACTCCAGAACGTGGTGCCACCCAAAGGTGCGACCCCGCGGCATTCCTTGCCTGACTCTGGTTAAACTAGGTGCCTCTTCAAACGCCCGCACCCTCCATTGATCTGCCTGTCCAAACAGACCAATCGGTGCGTCGTCACAGTTCCACGCCAAGGGCTCCAAGGTGTGTTACTACATTCAATCTGGCGTGCTATCCTGCACGAAACTCTTTCAAGCAGATTTTTCACCACTTCGAGAGTCAGACCTCACAACAAATCCATGCGAGGTCGCCACAATAAAAATTCTAATCAGAGTTAAAAATTTTTACAAGAAAAAGGTATTTTGCGGATCCTGGAGTGGAGAAAGAAGGCGTGTAAAATAATCAGAATAGGGGGATTTAATTTCATTCACACGCTTTTTTCGCGAGGAAAACGACCTGAGACATACAAAACACCCTCTATTTGTTCCACGTGGCAACGCTCAAGGCGATAGGCGAGGTCGATCTGCTCCACCCCACTGCCGGCGACCGGGGAGGAACCTTCTCCGCCAATCAGCATGGGTGCGACAAAAGCGTGGACTTCGTTGATGAGCCCGGCATCGAGAAAACTTCCCAATACTTTTCCACCGCCCTCGACCAAAAGATTTGTCATCTGCCGCTCGCCGAGTAAGTCCAACAAAGTATGCAGCGGGTTTGGCACCTGACCCCGATCTATTTTGACCACTTCGCAACCTGCGTCTGTGAGGCGAGATTCTGCTTCGACCGATGCCGCCTCACTGGTAACGACAAGCAAAGGTGTTTCTCGCGCAGAGCGAACCAATTGCGACTCGCTACTGAGTTGCGCTGCTGAATCGAGTACGATCCGTACAGCCGTCCGTGGTCCTGAAGGTCGGGCTGTAAGCTGTGGGTCATCCACTTCCGCCGTTCGGCGACCGATAAGAATTCCGTCCACACGCCCACGCATTTGATGCACAACTCTGCGGGAGGACGGATTTGAAATCCAATGACTTTCGCCACGATGCGTTGCGATTTTCCCATCGAGTGACATCGCCCACTTGGCGATCACCCATGGCCGTTTCGTTTGGAGATAGTGGAAGTAGGGTGCATTTAACGCTTCGGCTTCCTCAGCAGCAATGCCGATAATAATTTCAACCCCATTGGCCTCAAGCTTCGCCAAGCCGGAGCCCGCTACCTGAGGAAAGGGGTCCGTATTGGCGACAACGACTCGACGTATTTTGGCGGCTAGAATTGCTTGGGTGCAGGGGCCGGTCTTTCCTTGGTGACAGCAAGGCTCGAGGTTGACGTACAGACAGCCCCCGGTAGCTTCCTCACCTGCCTTTCGCAAAGCCTCGATTTCCGCATGGTCTGTACCATAAGCGGTGTGGAATCCTTCGCCTACGACACGATCATTTTGTGTGATCACGCAACCGACCATTGGATTAGGCTCGACGTGGCCTTCTCCTTGTCGGGCCAGCGTCAGAGCACGTTGCATCCAACGAAGGTCATCTTGTTTATCAGTCATTGCAGGCGAATTTGGGCGAATGGAAGAACTCGGCGGTTTCCTCTGCCGTCCATCGGGCGGGACGCAGGATCAGTCATCGGGTGTCCAGATGGTCGATTTTTTTTGCTCACCAGAAGGGGAACCCTCGGGTGTCCAAATTTTTTGTTCGCTTTCGGCGGTCGTGCTTGGGGCGTTCTCCGTGAAATCGCCAGGCTGAGGTGCAGCGGCTGGTGGCATATTTGCAGGGTTTGCTGCGTGTGGGTCAACAATTCCATAGCGTGCGAGCAATTCGAAGAGTGCCTGTGCAATGCCCGGTTCGCGAATATGATGGGTTTGGATCTCTCCGAGCAGTTGCTGGGCTTCTGTTGCTTCGCCTCGTCGCAGTCGTAGATCTAGTTCAGCCAGCAGCCAGCGGGCAGGAGACTCTTTTTCCTTTGCTGCCCACTCTCGCGCCCTGGTCAGCCACTCGATTGCCTGTTCGCTCGTTGAAGCTCCTCCGGCCAGAAGTCCACACGCCTCGGCTTTGTCGACTTGGCCAATCAGGCTTTCACGCTTGATGACTTCCGGGGCCAGCCGAGCTAAGACACTGGTCGCCGCAACCATGGCGGCACGTCGATACGCATGCAGTAGCCACGCATCCGACATTTCATCGACAATCACGCGATCCATACGGACCATCGGTAAGCGGTCTGGATTGATCCCCTCAGGAGAAATCCGCTGAGGCAGCGGCAATTGGAGTTCCTCGCGCAAACGGTTGAAATCGATGATTTCGCCTGCCGTGGCGTGGGACGTTTCAAGGACGAGGATTGCCGCCTGGAGGCCACGATTTCCTTTTTCCTTTTCAGCAACCGCACGGGGTGTTTTTCCATCCAATGCCGGTTGTGGAAGTTCAGGCCAGATATGAAAGATAGCCCACTTCTGTTTTTCGGCAGCGAGCCGTTCTCGATCTTCCACCGGTGTATCGGGCGGCACACGTGTCTGCATGGCCATCTTGCGTTCGATATCCGGCACTTCACTCAAGACCTGCTCTTGGCCGACATTTTGAAGGCCGCCCTCGGCTATTTTCTTGAGCAACTCCAAGGTCGGCGCAGATTGTTCGTCCTGATAGAGGACAAATTCGAGCCGTGCACTGCGGTCCGTTTCTCGACCAAATAGGTAGCCCTGGCCGAGGACACGCGGCAGGGCCTCAAGGGTGAGCCCCTTTCCACTGGCGGGCATCTCTCGATCTAAAAGCAGAAACACGAGTCGAGGGGGTGGTTGTCCCTCTTCCTGCAGCGGGCCCGCTTGCGTATCGCCCAGGATCTCCATCTGCGGATTGGCCGAAAAGAGGGCCAGCAGTGGATCGATATCTTCCATTTCTAATGTATGGCAAACGAGTGCGACGGTTGTGAATTCGGCTTCAGGATCAATAAGTTGGCCAATGGCTTCTGCTTCAATCGCTTGATCCGGATCAAGCGAATCAAGAGCCGCATACTTTTTCCAGTTGGTTGCCGCCTGTTCGACCTGAGCCAACCAGGATTGCAGGATTGCTAAATTTCCCACAACTGCCGCCGTGGATTGCTGCTGCGCTAAGGCTGCCAATCGATCGGCCCCCTCAAGCCAACGACCTTTCGACGCCAATTCAACAGCCTCTTGAACTTCGGGCGATTCTTCTTCCGCTTCGATCAGTGGTTGTTCGTCTCGAAGAAGCAGAGGAACTTCAGGAGAGCGTATGAGGGGTGCCAGTAGCGACATGGCACGCGGATCTTCTGATCCACCGATGGATGCCTGCAGCAGGAGATGCGCTCGTGCGGCCAATACGTTCCCTTCTGCCAACAAAGCGCGCCCCAAAATGCCGATGGCCTCATAAACGCGAATTGGCATTTGTTCAACGACCGTGGCGAGCGCTTGCTGGAGCTTCAAGACGGCTTGCTTTGCGTTGCCTGCCTCGGCCAATTGAATTGCGCGTTCAGCGGCAGCGAGTGGATTCTCGGGATGTTTTGCTTCGAAGTGCTGCAAAGTTTTTTCCAAGGCTTCGTTTTGTTCCATTTCGGAATGCAGCAACGTTTTGATAGCAAGCAAGCAAGCACGGTCAGGGTGGGTTTCAAGAAGCTTGTCGATATATTCCAGGCAGGCCAACCTCTGCTCTCCCTCGAGCATGTTTTGAATGGCCTCCAGATCACTGAGGAGATCCTCACAGCAGAATTTCACCTTTTTCCCAGTGCCACAGGGGCAAGGCATATAACGATCGAAGGGCATGGTGGACTTTCCGGGGCGAGTGGACCGCAATCGGTCGAGTCGGGCAAAATGCAAGTATGACAGCATAAGCCCCAGGTAGTGGGCCGGACAACTCACCCGCGAAAAACCGCATTTTTCGCCTTTGCAGTCGTGTTGAGGTCGCTTCCCCTGTTTCTCGATAATTTGCAGTGAATAGGAAAGATGTATCGATTTTTCGGATTTTGACGATTATTTCTAGCGAGACCAACAGAAACTGGTCGATTACCCCATTTGAGGTCCCAGCTTCCATCGGGTGATGGCCGTTGTGGAATTGCGTGGTCCACCAGGGTCGCTAGGAACACGAGAAAGAAGTGATCGTCAGATGAGGATAACACGTTGTACCGACTAATCGATTGTCAGCGTTTGGCAACCCACTTTTTGCTGATAGCGGCCTTGTCCGCGATCACGGGGTCGGCTGCTGCGCAAGACGTGTGGCAATTGGCGATTGAAGATCTTCCGCCACTCGACTTTCCCGATTCCCCCGGTGGCGAGGCAAAGGAAGGTGCGGCGCCACCTTACCGACTACCGTTGCCGAGTCCAAAGCCTGTAGAACCAAGAGATGACGATTCTTCGTCAGCGGATTCAAAATCTTCGGCAAGCACCTCGGGTGGAGAGGAGTCTGAAGCGATACCAAACAGCGGTTCCGATACTTCAGCCGAGGGAAGTGAAGCCTGGGTTGCCGAAGAATCGATGTACAACGAGTCAGAAGAGTACCAGATTGGGAATTTTTTAGCTCCTGTCTTTAGCAGTGGCGACTGGTACCGCAATGGTACCTGGTCTGTCGATGCGACAGTCGCCGGCATCTGGCGATCAAGTGGCAAGCCCAAAGTCCTTGCTAGGGATCTATCGGGAATTAACACTGTAACTTTTGATGGGACGCCTATTGTTGAGATTACCACGCGGCATAAAGGTTTTCGCTTTGAGCCGGGCCTCGGTCTGACGATCGGTCGGTTTTTGGGTCGCGATTATTTCAATCGTGATGCAAGTGTGGAATTTGGTTTTCTGGGCCTCTTTGACTGGCAGACCGATCTGCTGCTTGCTAGCGCCGATGAAAACCAACTTTTCACTGCACTCAATCTCAACGGGCCGGGTGGCAGCAAACTTCAGAATCTGACAAACGTTCCATTAGGAACAACGCTCATCCCAGGTTTTGATGCAGTGGATGTACAAGAGTTTGAGTATTCGAGCGATTTTAATAGTTTTGAGTTCAACGTTCGTCTGTCTCATCGACTTGGAAGAGATCGGATGGTGGCGATGCCCGATGGAACTTGGTCTCGACAGCTTTCCAACGGAGGCGTACCATCGTTCTTTGCCGGAATACGATACATTGGAATCGAGGAGCGCATCCTTTGGGAGAGTAGGGAAGTACAGCAACCGCAGTATGGTGGCACCTACGATGTCCAGACCCACAATGCACTCTTCGGGCTGCAATTCGGTGGCGATTATAAGTGGGAAACCAAAAGTTGGAGTGGTGGAGTGATGGGCAAGGTGGGAGCCTATCTGAACTTTGCCGACATGCGCAGGAACATTAGTGGTAATGGAATATCGGATGGGCTTTTGCCCCCAAGTCCTCTGACGGTGCCCGCTTACACCTATGCCTCAAATTTGCCAAATCGCCAGTCGACGCCGAACCCGTTGGATCCCGTGGGAAGTGGTGATATCAACTGGAGCTATTCCGGGGCACAAAGGACGAGTGTGTATGCGGTATTTCTGGAGAGTAAACTGTTTGCCCAGTACAATGTGAATCCGAATTTGAGCTTTCGTCTTGCATGGGATCAGTTCTGGATCAATGGCCTGGCGATGGCGCCCTACCAACTGCATTTTGAGCCAGCGCGATCAAAAATCAATGTCGGTGGTAACGTTTTCTTTACAGGGCTGTCTGTTTCGGGACAGTGGGTATGGTGATGCAGAAACCCGCGTTTTTTACTAAAAACGCTTTTTTGTTATTGCTCGTAGCGATCTTTTTGCTGCCGATCGTGCTCCGCGGTGCGCGGATTGCTCTAGAAAACAATAAAAACGATGTGAAGGCGTGGCTTCCGGATGGATTTGAAGAGACGCGGGAACTGGACTGGTTCCGGGAACAGTTTTTGGGCGACCAGTTTGTGGTCATTAGTTGGCCCGGTTGTACGCTTGAAGATCCCCGGATTGAGAAGTTAGCCCAGGCACTTGTGCCGCCCCACACGCCCGAGACGGCCGATCTGCCACAGAGGAAGTTTTTTAAAAGTGTGATCACCGGTCCACAGGTGCTCGCCCAAATGACCGATCCGAAAGGAAACCTCAAGCTCAAGCGGAGCGAAGCGCTCGATCGAATGCAGGGTGCGTTGATTGGTCCCGATGGAGAAACCACGTGTCTTGTTGCCACGTTGACCAACGAAGCGGAAGACAATTTACGGGCAGGTCTGGGAAATTCATGGCCACTGACGCGTATTTTGATGGGACGCGAGGACGGCTTACTTTTCAAAATAGCAAGCGAATCCTGTGGCCTCGATAAATCGGAACTGCGGATTGGCGGGCCGCCGGTCGATAATGTTGCAATCGATGATGAAGGCGAAATCACGCTGATGCGACTCGTCGGGCTCTCTGCTCTGGTGGGACTTGGCCTCTCGTATTACTGTTTCCGCAGCAAACGCGTAACAGCGATGGTCTTCTTCTGCGGCGTCTACGGCGCTGCCTGCAGTTTGATGATCGTCTACGTTACCGGTGGACTGATGGACGCGGTGTTGTTGGTATTACCGTCACTGGTCTATGTGCTCGGACTTTCCGGGGCGATTCACCTCATCAATTACTATCAGGATGAGGTGGAAGAGGCGGGTTTAGAGGGTGCGCCGGGACGGGCCTTGCGGGCCGGTTGGCTGCCATGCACATTGGCGGCAGTGACCACGGCCCTTGGTCTGGGATCTCTGATTACGAGCGAAGTCATTCCCATTCGTAAATTCGGTATTTATTCCGCCTATGGCGTGCTGTTTACGCTCGTGGTTTTATTTGCCCTCCTGCCCACGTTACTGCAACTCTGGCCGCCTCGACAAAAGAAAAAGGTGGCCTCCAAGCAGGGGCAAGTTCATAGCACCCCCTTCTCGAAGTTGCTTCTTGGCATGGGGGATATGATTATCAATCGCCATGCCATGGTATCGATATTGTGCCTGATTCTGTTGCTGGTTTTAGGCGCTGGATTGGTGAAGACGAAAACCACGGTCCAGTTAATGAAGCTGTTCGACCCAGGTTCAAATATTATTCGCAACTATACTTGGCTCGAAGAAAATCTTGGGAACCTCGTTCCGATGGAAGTGGTTCTACGGATGGATCATTCGCGGATGCGACAGGGCTCTGAGCCGATTCTTTCGGCCGATGGCCACTATCGGCTTAGCATGCTTGAACGTATGGAGATGGTTGAACGGATCCAAAATCGGATCGAACAGCTTCCCGACGTTGGTCGTGCGCTATCGATGGTGACGTTTGCCCCCGAGTTGCCAGAGCAAGCAAACAGTTTGGGTGTGTTTACAGAGAGGTCTGGATACAATTCAGCACTTCAGAAACATCGCCAGGATTTTCTGGACGAAGATTATTTTCGTGCCGACGGTAGTGAAGAACTCTTTCGCGTAAGTGCCCGACTCCCGGCTCTCAGCGATGTTGATTATGGGCAATTCGTCGAAGAGATCCGCTATTCTGTCATGCCACAGCTTGCAGCCTACCGCGAACGGGAGCGAATCATTAGCACGCTTGCGCAACCGGGCGAATCGCTTCGTGGCAAACGCGTGTGTTTGGTGGGTACTCCTGTCGATATGGAATCAGGGACGCTGGTTGATATTGAGGGATCGGCTGAGGCGATCGAAGTAGAATCACGCAAGGAGATGATGCAGTCTCTTGGCGACCTGCTTCGGGTAGCGGGTGTTCGAGTAACCTCGATTAAGCAGGCAACAGCGGGACAGAAGCAAAAACAGACCATTGCTGCCAATCAAGAACATCCCAAGGCGGCTGCCTATTTTAAGAAATTCGATCTGGTTTACTTCGCCGCTGCACACCCGGCCGTCGCCGATGATTTTATCAAGCGGCATGCGAAGCAGGTGATTGATGCCCGCGACTTGCGACCACTCGAGACAACCCGCGAAGAAGAACAGGCCGGTGGCATCTGGCCTGTTTATACAGGTGTTGTACCATTGGTCTACAAAGCACAGAGGACACTCCTGGTCGGATTAGTCAACAGTATCCTTTTGGCCTTTGTGCTGATCTGCGTGTTGATGATGGCGATTCTTCGCTCGCCAACGGCAGGCTTGCTTTCCATGATCCCCAATGTGTTCCCGATTGTCGTGATCTTTGGATTTATGGGCTGGATTGGTGCACTGATCGACATCGGCACCATGATGACAGCAAGCGTGGCGATGGGTGTCGCGGTGGACGATACCGTACATTTTCTAACGTGGTTCCGCCGCGGGATCATTGGCGGACTCGATCGTCGCGGGGCGGTACGTATGGCATATGCACGTTGTGCAACGGCAATGATTGAGACAACCATTATTGGTGGTCTCGGTTTGGGTGTCTTTGCCCTGAGTACCTTTACGCCAACACAGCGTTTCGGCTATCTGATGATGTTTTTGTTGGCTGCAGCCCTCGTCGGAGATTTGATCTTTCTCCCGGCGCTTCTCACAGGACCGCTCGGTAAATTGTTTACCCGAGGTTTGGAACAGAAAGTGAAGAATGAGCAGAGCAGCAACCGAACAACGGGTTTGGGCAACGACACTCCAAACCCGGCGATACCGGTACCCTATTCGGCACAGACCTCTCGAACAAGTGATGCAGCCCACGATGTCCGCCGGCAGCATTGAGTTGCACGACCATCAGGTTGTCCGTAGACGCAGCTTATTCGGCCATCAGTACCGCTGCAACCGCCTGACCATCACGCCCCTGATTAAGTAGCAGCGCTCCTTTTTTCTGAATCGTGCGCGGATTTCCGTGGATGACGTTGACCGGACAGGCGGGGTCGGGATTTTCATAATTAAGAGAGACCGGAAGCATCCCCTCCTGAAATGCAAGTAGGCTGACCGCCATTTCCACAGCACCCCCGCCACCGCCAATATTCCCGAAGTAACTTTTTGGCGCGATCACCGGTGTATCGCCGAGCAACGAATGAATGGCGGTGGCTTCCACACGATCCTCTTCCTGAAGTGCGATCCCGTGCGCGTTGATGTGATCTATCTGATTGGCTTCGATGCCCGCTTCTTGCATTGCGCCTTCGATACTGCCGCAGATGGCTTTGCCGGAAGGGGGAATACCCGCTTTTCGTGGCTCGAAGCGACTACATGTGCCAGCGATTGTGGCAAGAATCTTCGCGCCGCGCTTTTCTGCGTGGCTCCGGCTCTCCAATACGAAGGCAGCGGCTCCTTCACCGTGAAAGGTTCCATCCCGATCTCTATCAAAGGGGCGACAAGCTTTGGCCGGATCTCCCTTGCTTTGTGTAAAGCGTCCTTGACCTCGGAAATTGTATACCGTTGGATTAATTTGCGAACCTGTTCCACCTGTGATTGCGATATCAAGCTGATCGCGCTCGATAGCGTGCGCTGCTTCCAATACCGCGTGCAGGCTTGATGTGTCGCCAACGGTAATCGAGTTGTTTGCCCCCCGCGCGTCCTGTGCGATCCCAATATGGCAGGCAGACATATTAGGAAGTTTTTTCAGAAGCCATAGGGGATACATATTTTCTAGCCCTTTGGTACCCCAGAGTGAAAAGTCAAAATTTCCATTTTTTATACAGCTGCGGTAGGCATCGCTCATAGATTCGATATCGGTGTATATGAGGTCCGTACCGAAAATAACCCCTTTTCTCTCGGGTTCTCCCTCCTCTGGCGAGAGTCCGCTATCAACGACTGCCATTTCTGCTGCGGCAAAAGCAAACTGGATGTCGCGCGACATGACTTTAAGGCTTTTGCGGGGCCGGATATATTTTTTGGGATCAAAGCCACAAACTTCTGCCGCGATTGCACAACGCGACGTACTGCTATCGAAAGATTGCACCACTGCTGCCCCACTCTGCTGCTTGTGCAGAGACTCAAAGCAGGCCTCCTTGCCGATACCTATCGGACTCACGATACCGAACCCGGTGAGAACCACCTCTCGCTGAGACATCTGCAGGAACTTTCGTCAGAAGACGATATCAAAAGCCTTGTCCCAGCTTCGCCTGGGGGCGGCACCAGCGCTCTAGAAACAGGACAATCGGAGGGTCATGATGCAGGTTGGTCATCCTATCGGGATTGCCCCTGGCCATCAAGGATAGCCATTCAGAAGAAGTCCCAGTATCCTAGAATCGGATTGCCCAGATATCAGGGGCCAAAGCTGAAAGTAAAAAAAACCTTCGATATTGTAGGAGACCAACCCGTATGCAGAGAGCACTCTTGACCGGCGCTACTGGATTTGTGGGCAGCTATGTTTTGGACGCCCTCTTGGCCAGTGGTATCGAGGTGCGTTGCCTCGTTCGAAATCTTGAGCGAAGCCAATCCTTACAAGTACAAGGAGTCGAGCGGATCCAAGGTGATCTTTCAAGTCCAGAGACGCTCAAGCGGGCAGTTCAAGATGTAAATCTTGTCGTGCATTTAGGCGGATTGATGACCGCTCTTACAAGGCATGCGTTCGATCAGATCAATGGTCAGGGCACGCGGCACTTGGTCACCGCATGCGCTGAAATGAGCACCCCACCCGTCTTTCTCCTGATTTCGAGTATCGCAGCTGCGGGGACGTCGGAAGGTCGGCTGCGTACTGAGATGGATGCAGTCAACCCAATCTCGCACTATGGAAGGAGCAAGCGGACCGGAGAATTGGCTGCTGCTGCTCTGGCCGACCGTATTCCTGTGACCATTTTGCGACCGCCGTTTGTTTTTGGTGGTGGCGACCGAAGTGGATTTTATATCTTTCGACCGATTAAGCGGTTCGGGATTCATCCCGTGCCAGGAATGCGTCATCGCCGAAAAATATCACTAGTCCATGCAAAGGATCTCGCAGATAGTATTCTTTTGGCAGCGCAGAGGGGAACACGTGTCGATCCGGCCGATGCCAGTTGTGATCATTTTCGCCAGGGGTGTTACTTCGTTTGTGACGATGCAACGCCTTTCTATAGCGATCTTGGCGACATGATCGGCACCGCCCTAGGCAAAACTGGCATCCTTAAATTGCCAGTACCCGATGCGCTGGCTCGA
>CAUZBD010000007.1:0-14881 GCA_963577795.1 Planctomycetota bacterium
CGTTTCGTATCCAAGTTCGGATGCAAATACGTTTTTTAGAGGCGTTATTGCGATCCCTGGCAAACTCGCCGATCCCGATGATTATTGAAGGGATTCGATTCCAGCAGGCCCCAGAGTTGAAAGTCGTCGCAACGGAAAAACCAGAAGCAAGTCGCAGGTCTTCGCGAGCAAGACGTGGTAACCGGAAGGCTGATCCGCCGAAGAAAACATCGGATGAAAAATCAACTGAAATGCCCGGAAGAGGCACTCTGGTTGAGATCTGGGGGTTTGCCTATCTCGTTGAGATAGATCCCTCTGCCGGAGAAGAGAATCAGTCTGCTCAAAAGAATCAAACTCGTTTGCCCGCCTCCGGATAGATTAAAGAGATATGAAATTTCCAAAATTTCCTTTTCGGAAAAAATCAAAATCGGACAAGCAAGAACCGTCGGCGGAGTCGGCTACCGGGCCTGGTGTCTCCAATACAAAGGGCGCCTCTGGTGGCAAGCAATGGCTGATACTTCACGTTGAAAAAATTTGCTTGCTGGCGGCGATCGGTATTTTTGGATTTCTTGTCTATAGTGTGGCAGGAAAACTTTCTTTAGATCCTAAACAAAACCCCGAGGAACTTGCAAACAAGGCGGAGCAGATGGAGGCACGGATTGAGCAATCGGATTGGGATGGGTCCGAAGAGCGCATCCCTGATTTCGCTGCGCAAGTGGAAAAAGCAACTCAGTCTATTAAGACAGATACCTATAATTTCTCAGCCCTTACGGGTATAGAAGCGCGTCAACTGCGAAAAAGGACGCGGCCACAATTTCTCCCTGCAGAAAACATCTGGGTGGAAGGAGGGAGTGGCATCTTTTGGCTTACCGGAGGAGGGGATGCCTCAGAAAACGAGGGGGACAATCCAGCAAAAGACGCCGAGGGTGGGGGGGGTTCTGTGAAACTGCCTCAAAATCTGGAAGGGGAACCAGCGCCTGAAGGGGCAACGGCTGCAATAAAGCATTGGGCCGTGATCACTGCACTGATCCCAAGCAAAAAACAAAAGGCGATCTACGAACGCCATTTCCAAGAAGCCGAAGCCTATCAACCGCTCGAAGACGTTCCCGACTATATGCTAGCACGGATTCAGAGAATTGAAGTGACTCCAGATGATCCCGAGGGCAAGAAAGCTGACTGGTCCCATCCCGACCTGCAATGGGAGTGGACGCCGCAGTCGGCGCAAAGTGAAATAAGCGTTTCCGGGACGGCTTTAGGCCGGCTCAATCCAGGGAAACATGATTCCTGGGCTACGGAGGCGGACGAATTGGTCGACTCCCGGTACGTGCATCCGCGGTTGACGACACCGCTTGGGCCACTCGGATATTCGGATTGGCAGCCGTGGGCTACGCATCCTGAAATTCCTCTCGCTGTGAACAAACCGCCTCAAAATGCAGAGGACCCTCGACGGGGAAATCGTCCGGGAAGTAACAACCGAAACCCGGATAAGCGACCGGCGAGGGGTCGAGGTAACTCTGATAAGAAGAAAAAAGGCTCTGATAGAGGGGATCGATTTGGGGATTTGTTTACTCCTCCTGCCGAAGAAACAGGTCCAGATTCCGTCACCCAACCAGCTAACAAGCCAGAAGAGAAGCAACCGCCACAGCAACTAGCCAACCAAAATCAGCTTCTTCGCTTGTTTGATTTTGATGTGGAACCTGGCAAAACCTATCTTTATCGAGTGCAGCTTTTACTCAAAAATCCTAACCATGATCAGCCTTCTCGTATTTTAAAAAATCCTCGGGATCGCAAGCCACGATTTGCACTCGACACCTGGTTACCCTGGAGCAGGCAAAGTGCACTGGTGTACATCCCGCCTGTGATGGCCGTATACGCTGAGGGGGTTTCTGATCCGGTAAAAAAAGTAGCGACCGTAATCATCAAAAAACCCACCGGTCTACAAGGCGCATTGCAAATTGGAAAGCTCAGCGTGCAGCAAGGCGGAGTAATTGGGGGGACACTGGAGGATTCGCTCACAATGGACGGTCTTTCAGGATCGCTTCGGCCAGGATCGCAACCGCTCGATACTGACTTGTTGCTGGTGGACGTTCGCCCACGAGGGCTGGAGGCCGGGGGTACTGGGCTCAGCGAACTTCTGCTCCTCGATGCGAGTGGTCAATTTTTGTTGCAAAATACGGCCCTCGATCAAGAGCAGGCGACCCTGTTCAACGAACTTTCCGCATCCTATAAGCAGGCCAAGGTACGGAAGGAAAAGGTAAAAGAGAGCCAGAACAATCAGGATGGCGAGCAGGACGAGACAGAAAAGGCCAAAGATCTATTAGGAGGCAAAAAGTCAAAAAAGGATAATCCTGAAAGTCCAAAGCGTCGCAAATAGGTTCGTATTTCTGCGATAAAATACGCTCAATAAGACGTCTCCGCCGCCTGATGGCCCCGGTCGCAAGTCCCCTTATTGATTTCCGGGGCCAGACGGAACCTGGCAATGCGGAATTCTTGCCTTCAGTGGGGTGAAAACGCTCTTCTGATCCATCCCTCAGGGAACCTGGAGGGAAAGTGACCCGGAGACCCTTGGTGCAGATCGCAGATTTGACGGTCTCAGTACCCGATCTTTTCCATTTTGCCTGGCTACAACAGTAACCGGAATCGGAAAAAGTAGTGGCGGATCCTATAGGCTGCCAGAACTGGCCACTTTCCGGGCCACTAAACACAACCTAATCGGAAAAAACTCTCTATTTTCCTGATTTTTTCTAAAAAAATATTGTCATCCACGCACCCTCTAAGCAATATGGGGTACAGTTTATGGAAACCTATACAGATCACTCAAATTACTAATTTTACTTATCAGCCTTATTTTATCTAAATGGCTGGTTGACAATAAAAAGCACCATGTTATTTTACCCGCCTAGATTAAAGAATCGCTAAACCTAACGTAATCAGTATATTTTACCGGTTAATGGGATTTGCGGGCTTTGATCTTGGGGGTTGCTGTCCCCGACCAACGCCGTCCAGTCGGCGGGGCAGAAGAGGAATGCCGAGACGGCAACCATTGTTAGATGTCAACTCCTACTTTTTTGGGTACCTTTTTGGAGGATTGGAAAAGATGAATCGCACCTTAATTCTCGGAATCGCGATCTTTCTCGCGGTTGTTGGAATCGCCATGATTGGCGGTGAAAAGCAAGCCATCGCAGGCCACGGCTGTAGCTGTGACTGTTCAGATGATTGCTCCGCTTGTGACAATGATTGCTCTTGCAAGTGCAAGGGACGTCATCGCTGTAGTGGTCGTGACCGCTGCTGTGGAAAAAAAGAACGTTGCTGTGGTAAAAAAGAGCGTTGCCATGGTCGCTGCAAGGGTCGTAGCCACGGTCGTTGCAAGGGACGCTGCAAGGGCTGCTCGGCACCTGCCTGTAATGGCTGTGCTGCCTAAGCTAGCTTAGGCACTGGTAACCAATCAGATTGCCTCGGCAGTCTGATTGGGTCGCCAAAAGCGGCGCGTAAAGCAAACTGTTAAAGCCGGGTCCCCCTCTGGGGGACCCGGCTTTTTTTGTCTGCAAAAAACACTGCAAAGTAGGGTGGTTGTGGATTTTTCTGGTGGACCTGGTCGATGAATAGCGGTAGACCCTCCGTTTGCTCACACCTTGTGCCTTTCCCGCCCATGTCTGAAGAACCTTTAGTATCTGAAAATCCAGTTGGATTTCCTTCGCCGGGCATGCGGACTCTGCTAACACTTTTTCTCTTTTTCCACTTCTTTGCCATTCTCGCGGGTATTGCCGGAAACTTTGGTGCACGCAGCGGCCTGCGGCGGCAGTTACGCGCTAGCCCCGGAGTCCAGCCCTATTTACATACACTGGGCATTGATACCGGTTATGGCTACGGTTTGATTTCAAATACCGCGGACGATTTAGATCATCTTTGTGAAATTGTCGTCAATCCTCCGATTCAATTTGAAGGGGCGGCAGACGAGATGGAAAACGTCCAAAAAATTAATCTGATTCCTGACGCTGCCCGCGCATGGGGAATGCAAAAAAGGCGTTATTTAACTTTGGCCAGCTGGCTGGCTGCTTTACAGGGAGATAATAACGAAGAAGCGAATTTAGTCTCAGCCATCGCAGGAGGAATGCTTCAGAGAGCTGAAGTGGAGTCGGGTACACACCGTTTCTTTTGCCGCGTTCAACAAACTCAGGATATGGTCAGCCTAGATGAAATAGAACCCGAATTGCAAAACCCGAATCATCCTCGTTGGTTTGATACGGTCTACGATGCGGACCTCATTTTTGAGGATGACCACTGGTCACCCTCAAAGCGAGGTGGTCGCGGAGAAATGACACAATCGCGCAGCAAGAGTAACCGAAGACGGAATCGGTAAACATGGAAACGCTCTCGATAGGCCAATATTTTAGCCGTTTGGCGGATGCATTTGGAAAAGGCTGGAATCGCTTTTGGTACTTGCCTAGTGATCCTTTTCCCTTGTGTCTGATGCGTATTCTTGTTGGGATTTTCTCTCTCTGTTTTATCTTGAGTTATACGGAAGATCTCTCTTATTTTTTTACACAGGGGGGACTTTTACCCCTGGAGCTTACAGAGCAATACCCGCCCTTCAACGCCACCTACAATCCAGCAGTATTTTCTTATTTTTCCTACCTGCATTCACCACTTGAATTGCATATTGCTCACTGGATTGGCATCGTCATCTTATGTTTATTCACCATTGGATGGCACTCGCGGATAACAGCCGTTCTGGGACTCTTCGTCATTCTCTCTTATATCCACAGAGCACCTTTAATTACTTCAGAAATCGAGCCTCTGTTAGCCGCCATACAATTTTATCTCTGCTTTGGACCATGTGGGGCACGCCTCTCTGTTGACCGTTACTTGGCTAAGCGAAAAATGCCTATTATGCCCCAGTCGGAACAAGACCGAGGGGGGAAATTTTTTAGTGCAACCCTCTCGACTCGGCTCATTCAAATCCATCTCTGCATTATCGCTGCGATGATGGGAATCGCAAAATTATCTGGGCCCGGCGAGTTAACAGGGGGAGGCGAATGGGTGGACCCCTGGGGCGTCGGAGAAGCCGTCTGGTGGATGATTGCTCGTCCCCAAACTCGGGTATTTGAAGGCCTCACAAGCCTGAGAGACTACCCCTACCTGATTGCTGCTTGGACGCACATCATTCTTCTTGTAGAACTTGTGTTTCCCATTTTGATTTGGAACCGTTTGGTACGTCCGCTCGTTCTAGCTATCGCGTTTGTTGCTTGGGGATCTCTCATCTTAATCAGTGGTATCGGACCTTTTTATGCCCTGCTGATCATCGGTTGTATTAGTTTTTTCCACCCTCAATTTATAGAGTTCTGGACGAGTAAGTTGATGCGGACGAAGTCTTCGGGACAACTCGATCCGGCCACGTCGGTGCAGGGATAGGTCACACACTTCTTGTCGAAAAACAACTAGTGCTCGATGGCAACTCGGGGAGTCTCCAAGCCGAGTTTTTTCATTTTCTTATACAGCGTTGTCCGGTTAATACCTAGTGTTTCGGCTGTTTCATTCCGATTCCAATTATTACCGTTCAGGACATTGAGGATGATTTTTCTTTCCGGCCCCTCAAGAGCCTGCTTCAGCGTTTGCCGTTTGGCTGGGGGGATTATCTCCACAGCAGCAGCAGAGACACTATCGGAATAACGTATCTTTTCGGGAAGATCTTCGATCTGGATCTCACTTGATTTACCGAGCAAAACCGCACGCTCGATTATATTTTGAAGTTCTCGAATATTTCCTGGCAGCGGGTGTGTCTTTAAAAGATCCATTGCCGGTGTTGAAAATCGATCCACCGATTTGCCTAATTCGTTGCTTAATTTTTCCAAGAAGAAATCTGCTAAAATCGGGATGTCTGATCTTCGATGACGCAACGGCGGTAATTCCAAATGAATGACATTGATTCGGTAAAAAAGGTCTTCTCTGAAGTCTCCTTGTTCAACCAAGTCGCTAAGATTTTCATTGGTTGCTAAGATCACCCGCGTATCGGCATTAAATGTTTGACTTCCACCGACCTGTTCGAATTGGAAGTCCTGAAGAATACGTAATAGTTTGACTTGCATCGCCGGACTGGCGGTGGCAATCTCATCGAGAAAGATCGTTCCCGCTTCGGCTTGATGAAATTTTCCAAATTTATCAACCTGAGCATCAGTAAACGCACCTTTTACATGGCCAAAAAGTTCGCTTTCAAGAAGGGTCTCCGAAAGTGCGCCACAGGCCACCTCGATAAACGGACCGTTCCTCCGCGAACTTCGTTGGTGAATTTCACGTGCGATTCTTGATTTTCCGGTGCCACTCTCACCTGTGATCAGGACCGTCGCTTTTGTATCCGCGATCGTATCGATGACCTCAAAAATATTTTGCATATTTGGGTCGCTCGTAAGAAAATGATTCGTTCCTATCGAATCCACTCTCCTAGAATTTTGTTGTGTAACCTTTTCCTCATTTATTTTATGGGCTACGGCTCGCTCAATTGCATTGAGCAGTTCGTCATCCAGCAACGGCTTGGAAAGAAAATCAAATGCTCCTAAGCGTATTGCCTCAACTGCCGTCTCGAGTGTTCCGTAACCCGTGAAGAGAATTACGGGTAAAGAATACTGCAACTTTTGTGCTTGCTGGAGCAATTCAAATCCGTCTCCCTCCTGCAGACGAATATCAGAGATTACCACATCAAAATTTTCTGTGGCGATGGCTGCATGCGCAGTAGAGAGCGACGATGCCTCGGTTACTGAAAAGTCATTGTCTCGCAACCAAGCGGCAGTGGATTTTAAAACATGGAGATCATCATCCACTAAAAGAATAAAACCCTGGCTCATTATTTTGCTCCCCTTTAAGCAGCTTTCACTAAATTTGTATCTCGCTGGCAATCACATAATTACTGCCCGAAGGGCAGAAGTTACGCTGAACGGCGATCAATACCAAAGCTTGGGGGAGAAGATTGCAGTGGTGTTATTTATGTACGTCAAAATATGGGATGCGTCAAAAGAGACTTTGTTTTATTTAGCCAGATATTTGTTTTGTTCGTTAAAATCGCCCTAGTCGGGAAAATCGGATATCATTGATAACGACAGTGTGTCTTGCGGTGAGTCCACTAGCGTCCATTTGGCAATATTTGGCTTGAAAGTAAATATGGCTTAGAACAAAAAGAAATTATCGAACTCACACATTAACTTTTGCCTTTGTCCCTCTTTCTACGTTCATGTATCTTGTACATAATGAGTCCGAGACTTCCGGGATTGGTGAACGAATATAATCTGCGATCCGAGTTGCATATCCCCCTGCAGAAATCAATTTTTCGTGGTTTCTATGCGTAGATAAGCATCCTGAAAAACTATAAGAGATAATCTGATGACAATTTCTGTTCTCGTTGCGGACGATCATCCCATGATTCGAAGCGGCCTAGATGGCCTATTTTCGGGTACTGAAATCTCTGTTATTGCGGTTGCCAGTAACACAAAAGATGCCGTAGCCGAAACCGTTGCCAGGCAACCCGATGTGGTGCTGCTGGATGTACGCATGAACGAAAATAGTGGCCTCGATGCCCTGGGAGAAATCAAGCAGTTGCAGCCACAAATCCCCGTAGTCATCCTCTCTACCTATGACAATCCCACCTATGTCGCTAGAGCCCATGCTTTGGGAGCGTGTGATTACGTAACCAAAGGTACCAGTCGAGATGATTTGGTGCGGGTGGTTAAGGCTGCCGCGAACGGAGAGTCGCCCATCGAGGCGGGATTGCTCTATAACATTGCCGCAACTTTGGAATCGAAAAAAAGTGCCGGGGATGATATCGCGTTAACAAATCGCGAATCCCAAGTTTTACGACATATTGCCTTGGGGTTGAGCAACCGTGAGATTGCAAACTCGTTGAGGATTAGCATTGAAACCGTAAAAGAGCACGTTCAAAATATTCTGCGGAAAATTAGGGTCTCGGATCGCACGCAGGCTGCCGTTTGGGCCGTTCGCCGGAATCTTGTCTAGAAGCATAAATTTCTTCTGTCTGTTATCCTGCTCGAGGATGAGCCGTTTCATAGACTTCGCGCAATCGCGTCGTACTCACATGGGTATAGATTTGAGTCGTAATCAAGCTTTTATGGCCTAATAACTCTTGCACACTGCGAATATCTGCCCCCCGGTCAAGAAGGTGTGTCGCAAAACTGTGCCGCAGGGTATGCGGACTGGTACGCTGGTCGAGTCCACACTGCTTGAGGCACTTCTCCAACATTCTACCAACACTTCGTGAAGTCAGGCGCCTTCCAAACCGATTGAGAAATACTGCTTGGGTATCGTTTTTACTGCCTTTGGGATCAGGCTTCCGTTTCGTCAGCCATTTTTTCAACGCTTTTTGTGCATAAGATCCAAGAGGTGATAATCTTTCTTTACGTCCTTTTCCACGAACCCGAATGAGGCCCCCAGGAAAATCGATGTCCTCTAAACTGAGTCCAACCAATTCACTAACGCGTAGCCCCGAAGAATACATTGTTTCTAGAATTGCGCGGTCGCGCAACCCGGAGGCCATAGACGATGGGGGACTTTCCAAAAGTTTGGCGATTTCTTCTGCTGAGAGGAAATGCGGCAACTTCCTGCCTGTTCTTGGATTTCTTAATGGTTTTGCAACATTCGCCTCTACCCATCCCTCGCGAACTGCAAACCGAAAGAAACTACGTAGACATGCTAATTTTCGAGATATGGTCGCCTTTGCGTAGCCAGCCTGCTGCAACTCAGCAATGAATCCACGTAGGTCTAGCGTGGTGACTTCGCAAATTTTAACGCTTCGTCCTTCCACCTCTTCTAGATACAGCACAAGCGCAATTAAATCTTCCTCATAGCTCTTGAGTGTGAGGGGTGACGCGTTGCGCTCGACACGGAGATATTCGATAAATCTTTCGATGGCCGTGCGCATAATCAAGGGGCCATTTAAATATTTAAACTATCTTTAGAGCAAATCGTCCTGATCCAACGGCAGCGGAAGATCAAATCGCTTTTCGCTGACAGACGCCTCTTGTCGAATGCGTTGGCTTAAAACAGCGGCATCGTGCCAGGAAAAACTTAACTCTGGGTTCGAGGCATAACGCCCTAAAACACGGAGTGTTTCCGCACGGCTACCGTCGTCAAATAAAAAGACATAACGCTCGTTGCCTTTTACCATGGCTAAAACATTTATATCCTGAGACACGATGTTTTCTCCTATGTTTGCCTTCAAGACAGTCCCGGAAGAGCGTTTGTTTGCACGAGTGATTAAGCATGTTGATGCATTCTGCACTATGCTTTTTATCGACCATTCAGGCCTTGTCCCGTTACTCCGGATTTTTAGTCTTATCGGACTGGCACTAAAAATCGTAATGATTGCAGGCACATAAGCCGTAGTGCAGGCTTTATCGGTACAGTCGCTACAGACGGTCCCGCCATTGCTTGCATGAGGGCACACAAACAAGTCGCTAGTGGGCGTAAAAGCTGCGGGAAGAGGATAAGAACTGCCTGACGCCTTAAATGAGCGAGGCAAAGCCGGTAAGACCCACTGGCTCTCGACTCGCAAAGGGCTCCCCGTAAGATGTCCCAATCGATTTTCCCCAGTATGCCGCTTCAGACTGTATTTGGTTAAAAAAAGTTGGGGACTCTGCTCTATGGCCTATGGAAAATTGACTCCGATAGCACTCAATGGCCTGCATCTTTTGCGACCATTGCTGGCTGATATCAACAATAAATGCTGGTTGAGGAACTAGCTTCAGGTGGATCGAAAAATAGTAAAAAATTCTCTCCGGGTAGCATGGCTCTCCAGATAAGTCTGTTTTTGTCAGTTTGGCCCAAAACCGTGCAGCTTCCACCAATTCCGCCGCGGCAACGTGATCCGGATGTGCATCCTCCCAATAAGGTGCAAACAACCACCGTGGTCTTGTTTGACGAATAAAGCTGGCTAGTTTATGACGCGAGGTGAGATTTGCCTCGAGACTCCGATTTGGAAGCCCTAGATTTTCTCGTAAATCGAGCTGAAGGACTTTTGTGGCTTCTTCTGTCTCACCGCGCCGCATCTCCTCTGATCCATAGGGCGTTGGCTCCCCGTTGGTCAGGTCCAGTACGCCAACACGAAGTCCTGCTTGTTTAAATTTTAGAATCGCACCACCCATCCCTAATTCGGCATCATCCGGATGCGGTGCGACAACCAAAATATCTAGACAATCCAAATCACCATGCCTCTTTCTCAATGCATTCAATTACAGCGACAACGGTATACTCCACGTTCTACGCTTATTTTAGCTAAAATCAATCGCCTATTTTCGCTTCTATCACCTTTCCATTGGAAAAATATATTCTTATTTTCAGATCGATTTTAATTATCGAAATCCAATGGCCGCTTCACAAAACAATAGCGCTGTAAAATCCGTGCGGACTTTTTATAGTTTTCAGATTCTTCCAACAATCACCTTTCTTTTGTGAGTCTTTTATTTCATGACGCTAACTGACCAACATATATTTGATCGTCTCTGTATTTTTATGCGTGAAACGCAACTCCTCCAATCAACGTTTTCGTTACTCGGTTGGGATGAACGGACTGGAATGCCCCCCGAGGCCGCAGAATACCGCGGTGAACAGATGACTTATCTTGCCGGAATCATTCATCGCAGACGGACCGATTCTAAACTCGGTGACTGGCTTGAACGGCTTATAGATTCCCCTCTCTCTTCCAAACCGCATTCGATCGAAGGAACAGTCATTCGTGAGTCAAAACGACAATTTGATCGACAGCGGAAATTGCCCGAGTCGCTGGTGATGGAACTCACCCGCACGTCGGTTCAAGGTCAGCAAGACTGGCAGAAAGCTCGAGAAAGAAATGAGTTTTCGATTTTTATGCCAAGCCTTGAAAAAATTATTCATCTCAAACGACAAGAGGCCGATGCGATCGGATTTCTCGAATGTCGCTATGATGCGTTGCTCGATGAATACGAACCCTGGGAGACCACCGCGAGGGTAAAAAATATACTGGAGGGTCTCAGGCGCGAATTAACCCCACTTCTACAGGAAATCGCAGGCGCTTCTCCTGTCAGCCAAAGCCATTGTCTCAACAGAACTTTTCCGATTGAAAAACAAAAAACAATTGGGAGGGAAATCGCAAAAAACATCGGTTTTGATTTCCAGCAGGGGCAACTCGATACAACGGTGCATCCTTTTTGTACAGAACTTGGGCCATATGATACGCGGATAACAACACGGTACGACGAACATTTTCTGCCAACTTCGCTGTTTGGTATTTTGCATGAGGCTGGACACGCAATTTACGAGCAAGGATTACAAAAACAGTGGTATGGTTTACCTCCCGGGCAAACCATTTCTCTAGGTATTCATGAGTCGCAATCGCGCATCTGGGAAAATCAAATCGGTCGCAGTCGAGACTTCTGGACCTACTATTTTCCTCGTCTTCAAAACGTGTTTTCTCAGGCTCTTCATGATGTTTCTTTCAATTCTTTTTATAGCGCAATAAATACCGTTACCCCTTCGCTTATTCGTGTGGAAGCAGATGAGGTAACCTACAACCTTCATATTTTGATCCGCTTTGAATTAGAACAGCTGCTTTTAGACGAGCACCTGTCGATTGCTGATCTTCCTGAAGCATGGGATGATAAATATGAATCGTATTTGGGGATACGACCAAGGACTTTTACGGAGGGTGTCCTTCAAGACATTCACTGGAGTGGTGGAGCATTTGGATATTTTCCAACCTATGCCTTGGGTAATCTCTACAGCGCACAGTTCTTCGCAAAATGTGAAAGTGATCTTGGTGATTTAAGCGCACAAATCTCCGCTGGGCACTTCGATGGATTTCGCCATTGGTTACAAGAGCATATTCATCAGCAGGGACAATGTTACTCGGCGGGCGAATTGGTTACACTCGTGACGGGGGAACCGCTTACACATCGATATCTTGTAAACTATTTAAGAAATAAATTTTCTGAAATATACGCTTTGTGATACCTATGATTTGGCACTTTCGTTGATGAAAACGATAGCCGGATGCTAATATTGGACAATAAATATTAATAACCTGCGGGCGTTAAAGAATGACTGGGATCACGCGGTGTCCGCACTGCTCAAAAGAACTGGGAGTACCGGACGGCACCCTGGAGACTGCTGACGTTGAATGCCCACTATGCAAACGCTCCTTTGGACTGCAGCAGACCTATCCTGGGAATCTTCCCAAGATTATCGTTGTAAACTCGGTTGGTCCTTCGATCCGGAAGGAGGATCAAAACACTGGTCGTGGATTGCCTGCGGATGTCGTTCCCGTCATCAAGCAGGAGGGCGTTTTAGCCGGCGAAGCCGAAAATAATTTTGATCCGCGGCGAGAACATAATGAAGACGCGCCTGCCTTTTCTCACCAAGCACTAAGTCCTTTATTCACACCATCGCTGGCGAGCGGTGAGGCGATTGCTTCCAAAAAACGTCGAAGCAGTTCCCCTTTTGTTCATTTATTTGGTATCGTCTTTTTCGGCATCGTAGGGCTTACGCTTGGACTCGGTGTCCTTTGCTTCTTTGGAAAAGCATCGCCAATCATCCAACTCTTACCGGAGAATGCTTTCAAAGTGTGGTTGCAGGAAGTTAACCGGCCAGACATTGGCGATAATCAATAAAAGACCGGTCGCAGTAAGCTGCTGACGGGGAAACAAAGAAGGTAGAGACAACGCAGTCGTAGAGACAACGCAAAGACAAGTGTACTCGACCAGGTGGATAAGGAGGAGAGGAGAAAAATATGTCCCTACCGCCACTAGTCTTTTAAGACTTCCACGTGCGCTACGACCTTGAGGGCGTTCTTCTCATCAGCGTTTGTTTCACCTGGTGACCCAGTCGTAATCTGGATTGTTTCGACAATTTTTCCTGGTGTATCACTCGCTGTGAAAGTCACCGGAATAAGATGTAACTTTCGCTCTTTGTCGTTCGAAGTAAACTGGAAACAGTCGTCTGGCTTTTCACACGCAACATCGAGAATGCGAAAAGGCGTTGTCCCTCGAACCACAAGTTGTTTGGTCACCGATTCACCGGGCCGCACAACTCCTAGATGGAGAGATTTTGGTTCCACATCGACTGCCGGAACGACTTTACCTTCCACTGTAAGCGAAATATACCGGCGTTCCGTATCGTTGGTGACTAAAGTAAGTTGATCTTTCAGATAACCGGTAGGCACATTCTTTTTGAGTCGCACGAGCATATCATATTCAACCCGGCTATCTGATCTCTCGGTTTCTTGCAACTCGACTTCATAATTGTCGCTGGCACTCCGAACGTCTTCGATTTTCCAGCCATCCCGGCCCGCATACGTAATCGCTACGCTCTGATTGGCACCTTTCGCGGCGGGAACCTGACCAAATTCGATACGTCCCGGTTCAAAAACTACATCCTGCCGCACATAGCCACGTATCTGCAAACGGACCTCCGCGGCAAATGGTGCCGCAAAGGTAACCGTAATTGTGGCAGAATGGGATCCTTTAAATTTAACTGTATCAAAATCGGTAATAAGTTCAGCTTCTTCGCCGGAAGCAAGAACTTCTTTAGTAACCTGAGGGATCGTACAACCACAACTCGATTGAACGCTTGCGATGTGGATGTCCTCTTTAAAGTTATTTTTGATGGTGAATCGGTGCTCCGATTTTGCTCCTCGTGCGAGACTGCCGAAATCGTACTCTAAATGGTCAAACATTTTGTTTGCCCATTCCTGCGCATTGACTTGGCCGGCAGCAAACACAGTCGCAAGGATCCCTGCGAGCAAAAATCTCTGC
The DNA here is from genome assembly GCA_963577795.1 of Planctomycetota bacterium. Classification (GTDB taxonomy): domain Bacteria; phylum Planctomycetota; class Planctomycetia; order Pirellulales; family UBA7805; genus UBA7805. Next base: position 13,767 of record CAUZBD010000007.1, read on the forward strand.
ATGGATAGCCAGCACACCTTCATTGATACTCTTTGCAGCACTTCTTAGATCCCCATCTATTTCCTGAAACGCAGATGTTCCCTCGTGTCCTTAATTCGTCATCAACATGTGTTAAAGTTTAGACGAGGTACTCGAAAGGGTAAAAGGAGGTAATACAGATTAACTGCGTTAAACAGCATACACCGCTCACAGGATTTGGTTTTATTTTTTGCTAGCAGAGACAGTTAATCCATGCCTCCTTATTTACCCAGATGATCAAACAAGGTTTTGAGTCTACCAGGATGGCCTTTGTCTGAGCCGAGCCAAAAACAGGCAACACCAGCATCCTCAAGGGTGCGAATGCCGTGGTCAGGGTAACTACAGGGGCCAAAGCTTTGTATTGGCGTATTCCACCCTACGACTGTAAATCTTTGAGAAAATCAGCCAGACCTGAATCGTCGGTGCCAACATCGCCTTGTGGCTCTGATTCGTCTGTCACTAATCCCTCCAACCCGTCACCGGCATCTTCGCTTTCGGGCTCTGCGGAAAAGAACCCATCTGCTTTGATACCTTGTTCCTCTACTTCCTCTGATTCTTCCTCTGAAAAAGAACTGAAATCAAAGCCATCTTCTACCTCTGCCTCATCGGCCACTTGTTCGGCAGGCTCAAAGGGTGCTGTTTCTTCCGCACCGGTAAAATCAATCTCCTCGTCTGGACTGGCGGCAGCTTCCTGCTCAATTTCTTCAAACTCTTCAACAACAGCTTCCACTGGGATGAGGATCGCTCCCTCAGAAATCCAGTTTGCCCAATACTCCATCTTCTCTTCAGAAAGTCCTGCCGCACGCTCAATTTCAAGGGTCGCTTGCACATCGGTGCCTGGAATATTCGCATCTACTTTCAGACGGCCATTTTCTAAATATTTGAATTCGACTTCTACCGCCGTTTTTTCCGGAAGATTTTCTGGAAGATCTGAAACAACACATGCACCAATCTTTGTCGAATTCCTGCCGCTTGCATCACCCCCCTCAATCACATTTACGGCAATCGTTTGCTGATTTTCATCACGCGTCTTAAAGCTTCCTGATCCTTTCGCCGGCAAAGCCGAATTTTTAGGAATGAGTATTTTTCTGCGCGGC
>CAUZBD010000008.1:0-14266 GCA_963577795.1 Planctomycetota bacterium
TCGGTGGTATTCCATAAACAGCGTTTCCGCGGCACGCTTGCCTTCGTCATAGCACGCCCGTGGGCCAACCGGGTTCACCGAACCTCGGTAGGATTCCGGTTGTGGATGAATTTCAGGGTCGCCGTAGATCTCGCTCGTGGAGGCCTGCAGGATTTTGGCCCGACATCTTTTTGCGATCCCCAGAGCATTGATCGCACCGAGTACCGAAGTCTTGAGCGTTTTAATGGGATTGAACTGGTAATGTCCAGGTGCAGCGGGACACGCCAGATTGTAAATTTCATCGACTTCCAACCAAACCGGATGGGTGATGTCGTGCCGGATGAACTCGAAGTTGGGTTTTTCGAACAAGTCGATAATATTGCTTTTTTGACTCGTGAAAAAGTTATCCAGACAGATAACGTCGTGTCCTTCTGTAACCAGTCGCTCGCACAGAAACGCACCTAAAAATCCAGCTCCCCCTGTCACGAGAATTCGTTTGTGTGTGGCCATCGACAATCCTTCAAGTGGTCTCGGTGAGGGGTTTAGATAAGGAATAAGAGGGCCACTCGGTCAACATGCCCCAAGAGCGTCCTGGCGGTTGCTTCAGGATAGTGGAAGACTGCTACAATTGATATTGCGCATTTAGGGGTGGTTTGTTATCCCTGCCAGCGCAGGAAGCGTGCTCCATGCGGTCCTTGTTTTGACGCCCCTAAATTGGGAAGATGTTGGGCTACCCCGATTACTGCGCAGGAGTTCTAGAGATGACGGTTTTTGAACATATCGAAAAACTCAAGCGCGATTACACAGATAAATTCGTACTCGTCGATGATCGTTGTGTCGAACTTGCCCGATTCAAGGGACAAACCGGTCGCGTCAAAACGGTCAATATGAACGGTCGAGCACTGGTTGAATTTGACCACTATGCCAATATCGGCTGGTTCGATATCGGTGTCGATTATTTAAAAGTGATCGATCGCCCGCCACCGAAAAAGGAGGAGGCGAAGGCGAAGGCGAAGGCGAGCAGTCCTCCGGCAAAAGCAGCCCCGGCCAAAACCGCTCCGTCGGCCGCCGCGGCAACCGAAGACAGTGGCAAACAGCTTTCACCGCTTGAGATGGCTCGAATGCAAGATTCGGGCGGCGGGAAGACAGCCGCCGCTCCAGAAAAAGCGAGCAGCAGTCCTGCTCCGGCAAAGAGGACGACCGCGGATATTCTGGCAGCTGCGCGAGGAAAGAAACCGGTAGCGGCTGACCCACCACCGGAAAAAGAAGCAAAACCGAAATCGCCAACCCCCTCGAGCGAGAAGCCGGCCGGAGAGATGACATTGGCAGAGAAACTTGCCGCAGCGCGTGGTGAGGCCGGTTCAGGAGCGGCACCTCCGAATGCGGAGGACGATGTTGTTGCTACGGATAACGTTGCGGCGGGTGAAAAAGAAGCAGGTGAAGCAGGTATTGCGGACGCGGTAGAAGCGGAAGTCGCGGAAACACAAGTCGACAGCGAGGAAGTTTCAGCCGTCAGCGAACCGACTGAAGCGGTCGATCGGTCCACCATGTCGGTTGACGAAATGATCGCTTGGTGTCGCAACCATGATGGTGCGTAAAAACGGTTGGACATAACAACCAGAATTGGCAGGGGAGCCAACGAGGGAGCAAGGTGTGAGTCGCAGCGGCGAACAACGGAAAAGTATTCCGGAGGGCAACGGAATGCAATGGCCACAAAAACAGGGGCTTTACGACCCGGCCCATGAGCACGATGCGTGCGGCGTTGGGTTTGTTGCGCACGTCAAAGGAAAGCGGAGCCATCAGATTATCCTCGATGCCGAGGAAATTCTCCGTAACATGGATCATCGCGGTGCCTGCGGGTGCGAGGCAAATACCGGAGATGGTGCAGGTATTCTCACGGCTCTGCCACACGCGTTTTTACGCGAGGTAATCAAGGAAGATTTGGGCGTCGAATTACCTCCTGCGGGTCAATTTTCAGTCGGCAATGTTTTTCTTCCGACGCTCCAAGCCGAGCGCGAGACGTGTAAGAAGCTGATCGAGAAAATCGTTCACGAGCAAGGGCAAGCAACACTTGGCTGGCGGGCTGTTCCAACGGAGACAGAAAAAGCGAATATCGGGCCGACTGCGCGTCAGGCGGAACCGGCGATCGAACAGTTGGTGATTGCTGCTGCAGACGGGCTTGCGGATGATGCGTTTGAACGGAAGTTGTATCTCATACGCAAGCAGGCTAGCCACCGACTGCGGTCCGATGCCTCCTTGACGCAGCGGATGATGTTTTACGTCTGTTCGCTTTCGACCAACGTGATCATCTACAAAGGAATGCTTTCGACCGAACAACTGATCCTTTACTATCCGGACCTTGCGGACGAGCGGTACCAGAGTCATTTAGCGATGGTGCATTCTCGTTTTTCTACCAATACGTTTCCCTCCTGGGATCGCGCGCAGCCGTGTCGCTTCATGAGCCACAACGGCGAAATTAATACGCTACGGGGCAACATGAATTGGATGCGGGCCCGCGAGGGTGTGGTGGCATCGCCACTGTTTGGCGATCAGATGCAAAAGTTATTTCCCATTTGCGAACCGGACTGTAGTGATTCGGGGACGTTCGACAATGTGCTCGAATTTCTCTTGATGACCGGACGTAGCTTGCAGGAGGCCGTCATGATGATGGTTCCTGAAGCGTGGCAAAACCACGAGTCGATGCCGGTCGATAAGCGCAATTTCTACGAATACCATTCCTGCCTTATGGAGCCGTGGGACGGCCCGGCCTCGATTGCTTTTACCGATGGTCGCTACATCGGCGCAATTCTCGATCGCAATGGGTTGCGGCCTTCGCGTTATTACTTAACACACGATGACCGCGTGATAATGGCCAGCGAAGTCGGGGTACTGCCCGTTGCTCCGGAAAACGTGAAGGTGAAAGGTCGACTGCAACCGGGACGGATGTTCCTCGTTGATTTCGAGCAGGGAAGGCTTGTTCCTGATGAGGAACTCAAGCACCAGTTTGCGCGGCTTCGGCCGTATGGCGAATGGCTTCGCCATCAGCGGATGGAGCTGGATGAACTCGATCCAGAGCATGCGCTTGGTCTTGAGAGTGAGACGTTGGTAGAGCGGATGCGAGCTTTTGGTTACACGATCGAAACCCTTCAGTTCATGCTGCTGCCGCTGATCCGCGAATTACGTGACCCGGTCGGCTCAATGGGAAACGATTCGGCGCTTGCCTGCTTGAGCGATCAACCGCGGATGCTGTACGACTACTTCAAGCAACTCTTTGCCCAGGTGACCAATCCCGCGATTGATTCGATCCGCGAGGAAGTCGTCATGTCGCTTGAGTGCGCTATCGGTCCGGAGCGTAATTTACTAGAGACCACCGAAGACCACTGTCACCGATTGCGGGTTCCCCATCCGATTCTTTCGAATGAACAACTGGCAGGCATCCGAGAAATCGATCACCGCGGTTGGCGTTCTCAACAGATCGATATCACCTGGCCACGATCGGAAGGGGCGGACGGATTGTCGGCTGCCTTGGATCGTATCTGCCGAGAGGCGGAAGCGGCGATCGACGCGGGAATGAGTTTGATTATTCTCTCGGATCGCGCCATCTCGGCCGAACGCGTGCCGCTCAGTGCGCTATTAGCCACCGGTGCAGTGCACCATCATCTGGTTCGTCAGGCGAAGCGAACACGAATTGGAATCGTGGTCGAAACGGGTGAAGCGCGTGAAGTGCACCACCACTGCCTGCTTGTCGGTTACGGTGCCGATGGGATCAATCCCTATCTGGCCTTTGAAACGCTGTGGCAGTGTCGCCGCGAAGGGTTGATTGAGCCGCCACCGGGAGTGGAGGCGACAGACGATGCGGCGATTCGGCACCCGGCGGAATTGACCCGGGAAGATCGCAATCTGGTGACGGCCTACCGTAAAGGCATTGCCAAGGGCATGCTCAAAGTGATGGCGAAGATGGGGATTTCGACCCTGCAGAGCTACAAAGGCGCCCAAATTTTCGAAGCGGTTGGCTTGCGCGAGGAAGTCATTGATCGTTGTTTTGTCGGCACCTCGAGTCGCATTCAAGGGGTCGATTTTTCGGTCCTCGCGGAAGAAATTTTACGGCGACATGATCTTGGGTATGCGATCGTGGCAGGAATCGATACAGATGACACGACGGTCACCTCGCTTCCTAATCCGGGCGAATACCACTGGCGGGCCAATGGAGAGCGGCACGCTTGGGATCCCCGCGCGATCACCGATCTTCAAGTGGCAGCCCGAGGCAACGACGCCGGTGCCTACGAGCGGTTCGCAACCCATATCAACCAAGAGAATCGAGCCCGCTGTACACTACGCGGATTGCTCCGTTTTCGGCCCACGCAGGCGGCGATTGAACTGGAAGAGGTGCAGTCAGCCGCTGAGATCGTCAAGCGATTTTGCACCGGAGCCATGAGTTTTGGATCGATTTCCACCGAGTCCCATGAGACACTTGCGATTGCGATGAACCGCCTGGGGGGGAAAAGCAATACGGGTGAAGGTGGTGAAGACCCCGCCCGTTTTGAGCCGCTCCCCAATGGAGATTCTCGCCGCTCGGCAATCAAGCAGGTTGCCTCGGGGCGGTTTGGTGTGACCATCTGGTATCTGGCAAACGCAGATGAACTGCAAATCAAAATTTCGCAGGGAGCCAAACCGGGTGAGGGTGGCGAACTTCCCGGCCGCAAGGTCGATGCAACGATTGCCCGCATTCGATACTCGACGCCCGGTGTGGGTTTGATCAGTCCACCACCGCACCACGACATCTATTCGATCGAGGATCTCAAACAACTGATCCACGATTTAAAAAATGCCAATCCAGAAGCCCGGGTGAGCGTAAAACTCGTTTCCGAGGTGGGTGTGGGGACCATTGCTGCCGGTGTCGCCAAAGGTTTTTCCGACCATATTCTCATCTCAGGGGACGCCGGAGGAACCGGTGCCTCACCGCTGACAAGTATCAAACACGCGGGTTTGCCCTGGGAGTTGGGGATTGCGGAAACACACCAGACGTTGGTGATGAACGATTTGCGGAGTCGGGTGGTGCTGCAGACCGATGGTGGTTTAAAGACCGGTCGCGATGTGGTGATCGCAGCCCTACTTGGCGCCGAGGAATTCGGCTTTAGCACGGCACCGCTCGTTACGCTGGGCTGTATCATGATGCGGAAGTGCCATTTGAATACGTGTCCTGTAGGAATTGCCACACAGGACCCAGAACTGCGGGCAAAATTTTCAGGCAAACCAGACTACGTCGTCAATTACCTCTTCATGATTGCTGAAGAGGCGCGAAAAATTATGGCCCAGCTCGGTTTCCATTCGATTGACTCGATGGTCGGCCGGACAGACTGTCTCGATGGTACTGCTGCTATTGAACACTGGAAGGCGGACGGACTCGATTTAACCCAGTTGCTCGCGCCAGCCCAACCACCCCATGAGAATGTGGATGTGATTTGTACAAAGTCACAGGAGCACGGGCTGGAATACTCGCTCGATCGAATGCAGTTGCTCGATTTGGCGCGTCCCGCGCTTGAGCGGAAGGAAGTGGTGCGTGCCGAGGTTAAAATCGTTAACACCAATCGAACGGTGGGCACGATTTTGAGTCATGAAATTGCCAAGCGCTACGGGGAAGATGGCTTGGACGACGGCACGATTCACTTCGACATGCACGGTTCAGCAGGGCAGAGTTTTGGTGCCTTTCTTGCCTGCGGGGTCACGCTCGAACTGGCTGGCGATGCGAACGACTACGTCGGCAAAGGGCTGTCCGGTGGCCGGTTGGTGATCTATCCGCCTGCGGGGAGTTCGTTTGTGGCGGAAGATAATATTTTGGTCGGGAACGTGGTCCTCTATGGCGCAACCGCAGGCGAGGCTTTCTTCCGAGGACGGGCGGCCGAACGCTTCTGCGTCCGCAACAGCGGCGCGCTGGCGGTGATTGAAGGAGTCGGCGATCACGGTTGTGAGTATATGACCGGAGGTCGTGTCGTGGTCCTTGGTCCGGTGGGTCGGAACTTTGCGGCTGGGATGAGTGGGGGAATTGCCTATGTCTGGGATCCGGAAGGTGAGTTGCTCGGCAACTGTAACTTGGGCATGGTGGAGTTAGAACACCTCGGGCAAGACGGCGAAGAGATCGAGTTGCGGGATTGGATCGCGGAGCACAAGCAGTGGACTGGGTCGGAAGTTGCCGAGCGGATTTTGTCGCGATGGTCCGAAGCGGTGTCTGAATTTGTCAAAGTGATGCCGACTGACTACAAGCGGGTCCTTGAAGCAGAACAGGCGAAAGAACAGCATACGCCCTCGCGGGGGTGAAGGAAACGCTATGGGAAAGCCAACTGGATTTAAAGAATATGTGCGGGAGACGGTTCCCTATCGGGATCCGCTTGCGCGGTTGGATGATTTTCTTGAAATCTATACCGAGGCAGATGTTTCGCACTGCAGTACGCAAGGTGCCCGCTGCATGGATTGTGGCGTTCCCTTTTGTCAGTCAAGCAGCGGCTGCCCGATCGACAATCTGATTCCCGAGTGGAACGACCTTGTGTATCGGGATCGTTGGCGGGAGGCACTCGATCGACTCCATAAGACAAATAACTTTCCCGAGTTCACCGGTAGAACCTGTCCGGCGCCCTGTGAAGGTGCCTGCGTGTTGGGCATCATCGATCCTCCGGTGACGATCAAAAATATTGAAAACGCCATTATTGATCGTGGTTTTGCCGAAGGTTGGGTCGTTGCCAGTCCGCCGTCGCTAAGAACCGGCAAGCGGGTGGCCGTTGTGGGTTCCGGGCCTGCGGGTCTGGCGGCTGCCGCGCAGCTCAATAAGGCCGGACACGAAGTGACCGTTTACGAGCGATCGGACCGGATTGGTGGTTTGCTGATGTACGGGATCCCGAACATGAAACTCGATAAGCAGGTGGTAGATCGACGAATCGATCTACTCCGGGAGGAAGGCATTCGGTTTGTTACCTCGACGCAGGTCGGTTGCCGGGAAGATTTTTCTGCCGGTCATGTGAATCGTATTCTGGAAGAGCGGGGCGAGGAGATTCAGTACATCGATCCGTCAGAACTGCAGACGGAATTTGATGCGGTACTGCTGGCCACGGGGGCAACCCGACCTTTTGATCCAACGGCCGGCTGTCCGGGGCGGCAGCTCTCGGGGATTCATCTGGCGATGGATTTTCTGACCCGCAATACGAAGAGTTTGCTGGATTCGGAACTTGCGGATGGTGCTTTCCTCTCCGCGGCTGAAAAAAATGTGATTGTGATCGGTGGTGGAGATACGGGTGCCGATTGTATTGGAACCTCCCTGCGGCACGGCTGTGCGAGTCTCGTGAATTTTGAGCTACTGGATCGTCCGCCCGAGTCGCGGGCAGCAAATAATCCCTGGCCGGATTGGCCACAGATTTATCGCGTCGATTATTCGCATGCCGAGACGGCGGCCCGCTTTGGAGAAGATCCCCGGCGGTACCACGTCCTAACCAAAGAGTTCGTTGATGATGGAACCGGTCGTGTTGCCGCAGTCCGTACGGTGGAGGTCGATTGGAGCAAGCCGGGTGAGCGGGCTCCGTTCAGCGAGGTGGAGGGGAGCGAGCAGGATTGGCCCGCCGAACTGGTGCTGCTGGCCACCGGGTTTGTGGGTCCGGAAAAGGGAGTCGGCGAAATGCTGGGGTTAGAGATGCAAAACCCGCGGGGCAACTGGGAAACCTTTGCCGCCGAGCACGGATCGTTTGCGACCAGTTGTGAGGGAGTTTTTGCCGCCGGTGACTGCCGTCGCGGCCAGTCACTGGTCGTTTGGGCCATCAATGAAGGGCGTGGGGCCGCCAGGGCGGTGGACATCTATTTGATGGGCAGCAGTCAATTGCCCGCACCGAGCTCCAATCCGTAGGTGCGGCTCGCCCGCGGAGACCTTTTTCTGGCTGCGAAGTCGATTGAGGGAGAAACGGATAGGGGATATGGATTGCATGGTGCTTTTGCGCATCTTTAATCGTGAGCGATGCTTGGGTCTGTGCAGCATGCTTTTTGTGGTGCTTCTGGCCCTTGGTTCTCCGTCTGCGTGGGCAGAGAGACGGTTCGACGATGCCGACCCACACCGCGCCGGCACTTACACCGCCATCGAATGGCAGACTGATTACCGCCAAGCCCGCGAGCAGGCAATCGAGGCGCATAAAAATCTACTGATTCATTTTTCGCGCCCGCCCGATGCTCCGCGACATCTCCGTTTCATACAACATACCTGTCTGGATCCAGAAGTCCGCCAACTGATCCGGCAGTATGTTTGCGTTCGTGTGCTGTACGACGCGAAAGTGCGGGTCGACGGTCGCGAGATCACGCTGCTTACGGATCCTGCTTTTTCCGCGCTGCAGGAAGCGCCGGGGTTGGCGGTCGTCGATTTCAGTGATCCAGATCGAGAGACCTATGGCCGCATGATTGGCGGTCTCCCCTTCTCGGAGCCGAGATATTATGCACCGCAGTATGAATCCCCGGTGTCGGTCGCGACGTTTCTTAAACTTCCTCCCGGTACACTCACCGAACGAATGTTGATCTATGCGATTCGGATCCATCCGGAAGGGCCTCGCAGTACGTCGGGTGCCTCTTCTCCCGTGTTGTGCGAGGCTGCCGCCGAACACAGTCGGCGGCAAGCCTCCTTGGGCCGCCAGGGACATCAGAGATGGGAGTCCCGGTTCTATCGAGTCTGGGCCCAGGTCGGTGGCAAGCCACCGGTCGAGGTCTGTGCGGAGAGTTGGCCCGACGAATCGTTACTCACGGCCTGTTTGGGATGCGTTCACGCCTGGCGACAAAGTGCGGGCCACTGGCGGGCAGTGGCCGGGAACCACCCGTTTTATGGCTACGACATCCGCCGCGGCAAGAACCGGATCTGGTACGCCACGGGGATTTTTGGCGGTTAATATCCTTTATTTCTCGCTTTTCTGCGGCGCACGATTTTTTTTGTGACCCAGCAGCACTTTGTGGCAACTCATCCTTCAGAGAACCGGCCGCAAGTGGTCGGTACGGTTTGCTTCCAAGTGTTGTGGGGGAAATGGTGATGAGCGCAATTCTTTCGAGTATCTTTGTTTTTGTCTTGCTGTTGGCGATCGATCTGATCACCGCGCCGCGGGCCTGCTAAGGCTTCATCCCCTCAGTGGGCCGACTCGGAATACCGCGCGATCGGTGGCGCGGGACTTCTTGTTTCGACTTCTCCGTCGCTCTTCCGGCATTTCTCTGGATAGTTCTCCGGGCATTTGTCCCGACAGCACCTTTTGGCAGAGAACAGCACAGCGTACTGTCGGTGATTGACGCACAGAGCGTGAGTGGGAATAATTCCACTTGAGCGGATACCAACCCCGCCAAGTTTTCAATCGCGGCGAGCACCTCAACAGGAGATTCTCTGATGGAAGCAATGTCGTGTGATCAGTTGACTCAGAAAAACTGTCTTCCCTGCGAGGGAGGCGTCGAGCCGTATACGCGGGAACAAGCGATAGCGCAACTCGAGAAACTCGAGGGCTGGGAGTTGACGCCAGACGGACAGCGAATTCGCAAAGACTGGACTACCAAAAACTTTATGGCCGGAATCGACTTTTTTAATAAGGTTGCGGAAGTTGCCGAAGAGGATGGACACCACCCTGATCTTCACATCGCAGGCTACCGCAATGTTTCGGTAGAACTTTGGACCCACGCCATCGGCGGTCTCTCTGAAAACGATTTTATCCTTGCAGCAAAGATCGATCAGGTTCCTGTTGCGTGTAAGGGCTAAGCACTGCGGCGACCCAACAAAGCCGAAGAATGCGTCTTTTTGCAGCCAACCAGGTGGTATTGCCACTCGGTCGATGTCTCCCTGCTGGTTGACGCGGGCATCTGTCCCAGTTAGTCTAGTCTATGAAAAGGTTTAGGTCTTTTTTGACTTAGCGACTGACGGTTGCTTTGGAATCGTAAAGGGGATTGCGATTTTCAGTCGCGATGGAACAGAGCGGTTCTCGCGATGATCGATCCGATGTGCGGTGGAGAGCTGCATTTCGCGTTTGCGGTGAGGGCCGAATAGGCATGGCAAAATTCACCGAAATTCTTATCCGTCAGGGGACGATCAGCCCCGATCAACTCGAAGAAGCCGAGTCGATGGCCCGCGGTTCGGGAACCCATCTTTCCGATGCCTTGACCCGACTTGGTTACGTAACGGGTGACGAGGTGATGCAGGCAGTCGCCAAGGAGCACCACCTTGATTTCATTAATCTCGAAGAAATCACCATTCCTCCGGCAGTGATTGAGTTGGTCCCCGAATCGGTCGCTCGCGAAAACGTGATTCTGCCGATGGCAGAGGAAGACGATGCACTCCGGGTGATCGTAAGCGACCCGCTCGATTTAGATGCTTTCGATAAATTGCGATTCATCTTGAACCGAAAAATTGAAGTCGCGGTTGCTCCGCGTGAAAAAATCCTCCACGCAATCAACAATTACTACGGTGCGATCGAGGGCGAAAGTGCCGACTCGATGCTGCAGGATTTCACGGACACGGCAATCGATTTTACCGAGACGGATCCTTTGCAGAGAGGAGGAGAAGACGAGGAGATAGACGAAACAAGCGCACCGATTGTGCGGTTAGCGCATTTGATTATCAATGAAGCGGTGCAGTTGCGTGCCTCGGATATCCACATTGAGCCTTTCGAAGACCGTATCCGCATTCGTTATCGAATCGACGGTATCCTTGTCGAGCGCGATAGCCCACCCCGACGTCTACTTGCGGCCTTGCTCTCGAGGCTGAAAATCATGGCCCACATGGACATCGCGGAGCGACGAAGGACACAAGACGGGCGAATCAAAGTCACCGTTGGTGATAAAGAACTCGACATGCGGGTCAGCATGCTGCCAACAAATCATGGCCAGAGTTGTGTGATGCGGCTTTTAGATAAAGACAATATCAAAGTTGGTGTGCGGCAGTTGGGATTGAGTGAAAAGGCGTTCCAGACCTTCCATAGCCTGATCAAGCGACCCAATGGCATCTTTCTGGTGACCGGTCCGACGGGATCAGGAAAAACGACTACGCTGTACGCGGCACTTAATGAACTGAATAGTCCGTCCCGGAAAATTATTACCGCCGAAGACCCGGTTGAATATTATCTTCCGGGAATCAATCAAGTCGAAGTCAAGCATAATATTGGCTTAGACTTTGCTCGTATTATCCGTGCCGTTTTGCGACAGGCTCCTAATATTATTCTCGTAGGTGAAATGCGCGATAGCGAGACGGCGGAGATGGGGATTCAGGCCTCGCTGACGGGGCATCTTGTCTTCAGTACGCTGCATACCAATGATGCGCCGAGTGCCATTACGAGGTTGGTCGATATGGGCGTTGCGAATTATCTCGTTGCCAGTAGTATCATGGCGGTCCTTGCCCAGCGGCTTGTAAGGGTGGTTTGTACCAAGTGCAAAACGCCCTACAAGCCAAGCAGTACGGTTTTGGAAGCAGCCGGCATCTCGCCCGAGCGAGCCAAAAACGCAACATTTTTCAAGGGCAAGGGGTGCGGCAATTGCCAGCAGTCCGGATATCGTGGCAGGATTGGGATTTATGAATTGATGCAAATGACCCCGAAAATTCGTGAACTTGCATTCCAGAACGCATCCACCCAAGATATTCGTCGGATGGCAATTAAAGAGGGTTTGGAAACACTGTATTGGGATGGAGTGGAAAAAGTCTGCAAGGGAATGACCACACTCGACGAAGTCTATCGTGTGGCGAAGAAGGATGCGGAAGCGGTCGACTAAGCAAAAAGACACATGCTCGATTACGAAGGAGTGAACACGTGGCTGGGATCCTGATCGAAAAGTTACTGCAGGCAGTGGTGAAGCAAGGAGCGAGTGATCTGCATATTACTGTAGGTCAACCACCGGTGCTGCGTCTCGATGGGCGTCTGCGGCAGGTGGAAACGAAGGTTCTCGAACCGGAGGATACCGTTGCCCTGATGAAGAGCATTACGCCCGATCGCTGGCAGAACGAACTGCAGGAAGTGGGTAGTGCGGACTTCGGTTTTTCTTTCGGTGAGGGATCCCGCTTCCGTGTCTCGGTCTTCAAGCAGCAAGGCTACGTGGCGATGGTTTTGCGGCTTATCCCGAGCGAACTCTTAACGATGGACAAACTCGGCTTACCGCGCATTTGCGAGAATCTTTGCAAGCGTCCTCGCGGGTTGTTTCTGGTCACCGGGCCGACCGGGTCCGGCAAGAGTACCACTCTGGCAAGCATGATCAACTACATCAACGAAAATGAATCGCACCATATTATTACCATTGAAGATCCGATCGAGTTCACGCATCATCACAAAAAATCCACGATCAACCAGCGGGAGGTGGGTGTGGATGTACCAAATTTTTCCGAGGCGATTCGACGCGCGCTCAGGCAGGATCCGGATGTGATTCTGGTAGGTGAAATGCGCGATTTGGAAACGATTGAGGCGGCGATCAGTGCGGCGGAAACCGGGCACGTTGTCTTTGGGACGTTGCATACCACCGGAGCCCAGGGGACGGTGAATCGAATTATCGATGCCTTTCCTACCAATCAACAGGAGCAGATCCGCACGCAGCTCTCCACATCCATTATCGGAATTCTTTCGCAAGCACTTTTGCCGCGCAAAACAGGCGGACGCGTGGCTGCCTATGAGATGTGTGTGATGACGCCAGCGGTGTCTAATTTGATTCGTGAAAATAAAACATTCCGGATGAATTCGGCCATTCAAACGGGGACAAAACACGGTATGCAACTGCTGGACGACGCGTTATTTAAACTCTGGCAGGATGACATCGTGGCCCGCGAGGATCTTTTGGGGAAGGCCAACGATGCAGCAGACTTGGCAGAGCGGATTGCCAATGCGGAACGTGGTGTGTTTGAAGAAAAAGAAGAGATTGCCGACTGAGTGGATGAACCTTTGAATAAACAGCGACTCCCCCACAGCAACCCCTGATAGAGTTCCATGGCACACCGACAATTGGGACAAATATTTGTTGATCTGGGCTTTATCGATGAGCAGGCGCTCGAGAAGTTGCTCATTGAGCAGCAGGAGCAACGCTCCGATGAGATGCTCGGCCGGTTGGCGATGGATGCCGATCTGATTACGGACGTTCAATTGGCTGAGGCTTTGGCCGAGCAGATGGGACTGCAGGTTGTCAAGCTTGAGGAATTGACATTGAATGCGGACGTGTTGGCTCAAATCACGGAGCCGATGGCACAACTCTACCGGATCATTCCGCTTTCGCTCAAAGACAATGTGCTCACGATCGCCATGTGCGATCCACAGAAGCTCTCTATTCGGGATGAGTTGCGTACTTTTCTTGGTTACGAAGTTCGTCCGGTGGTTGCGACCGAACAAAGTGTGAGTGCCGCGCTTGATCGTTATTACGCCTCATCGAGCGAAAGCTTTGAAACCCTGGTTGCCGACATGGAGGACGATGAGCAGCTCACCGCCGCCGTGGATAGTGCCCAGGGGGGGGGCCCGATTGATTTAACGAGCGTGGAGGCGATTGCCGATAGTGCACCGGTGCGAAAATTGCTCAACATGGTGCTGCTTTTGGCGATTAAGGACCGAGCGAGCGACTTGCATTTTGAGCCTTTTGAAGAGGAATTCCGCATCCGCGTCAAGGCGGATGGCGTGCTTTACGAGATGGTACCCCCTCCGCGGCATCTTGCCTTTGCCATCACCACCCGCATCAAAGTAATGTCCAACCTCGACATCGCCGAGCGGCGGATGCCACAGGATGGGCGGATCGAACTGGCCGTGGGCGGGCATCCGGTCGATTTGCGGGTCTCGGTGTTGCCGACAATGTTTGGTGAGAGCGTGGTGCTACGGATTCTTGATCGATCCAACGTTGATTTGGATCTCGTGAACCTTGGCTTGAATCCTCAGGTACTCCAGGGTTTTCGCGAGCGGATTTCCAAACCGAATGGAATCGTTCTGGTGACCGGCCCGACCGGTTCCGGAAAAACCACCACACTCTATGCTGCCTTGGTGGAACTCAACAAAGTCGAAGACAAGTTGATTACGACTGAAGATCCCGTTGAATACGACATTGACGGAATTGTGCAGTGTCCGATTAACAGTTCGATCGGAGTCACGTTTGCCGCTTGCCTGCGGGCCATTCTCCGTCAAGACCCGGACAAAATTCTCATCGGCGAAATTCGCGATCTGGAGACAGCGGAGATTGCCATTCAGGCATCGCTAACCGGTCACCTCGTTTTCAGTACGCTGCATACCAACGATGCACCAAGTACGATTACACGTTTAAAGAACATGGGGGTTCCCGCGTTTTTGAT
>CAUZBD010000009.1:0-14111 GCA_963577795.1 Planctomycetota bacterium
ACCATCAGGTGCAAAGACCACCACGCGTGGTCCGCCGGTGCAGTAAAGATTGCCCAGCACATCCATCGCCATCCCGTCGACTGCCATCTCGGCCATCTTTTTGATCTTTTCCAGCGAGCCATCCTCTTGGACCCGATAGGCGATCACCGTCTTTGCCCCGTTGTCGGCCACGTACAAAATGGATTTGTCGGGCGAAAAAATCAGACCGTTTGGTCGGACCATGTCATCGATCACCCGTCGCAACTCTCCGCCCCGCGGCAGATAGTAGACGCCCTCGATTTGCAGCTCCATGTCGCCGCGATCACCGTAGCGGGGATCGGTAAAGTAAATGCCACCTTTGCCATCGAGTACCAGGTCATTGGGGCTGTTGAGCCGCTTGCCGTCAAAACGGTCGGCAAACACTATTTTTTTATCTCCCAGCTTACGGGTCAATTGGCGATTGCCCCCCTCACAAATCAACAGCGCACCGCTCGGGGCAAACATCAGGCCGTTGGCCCGACCACTATTCTCAACGGCCACGCTCACCTCACCGCTGGCCGGATCAAAAATGTGAATCTTTTCGTTGGGGATATCGCTAAAAAAAATACGGCCATCCTGTGCCTCGGCCGGTCCTTCGGTAAAGCGAAAACCATCGGCTACTTTGCGAACTTTCTCGCCTTTCGGTACCACACCCTCGATCGGCCTTAAGCGAATGTTCCGCCAGCGAACCTCCAAAGGCGTGCTCCGCTCGCCGACCGAGTGGACCTGCAGTCCGATAAAACCGCTGGCTGTTTCAGCATCGACCAAATCAGCCGCCGGTACTCCATTGAGAAATGTCTTAATCGAATCGCCGATCGCCACAACGCGAAACGTGTTCCACTCATTCGGACGAAAGGCGTAGCGGGCTGCTGTATTCTCGCTCAACGGTGCAAGCCAACCGCGACGGCCTTCATCATAAATACCCCCTGTCCAGCCACGATCCGAAGGATCGATCTCGACCTGATAACCGTGCACGCGGCCAGCGTGGTATTCGGGCAGGCTGTTACTGCGAATCTGAACGCCGCTGTTCAGTTCAGGATCAACTTTAAACTGGAGTTCCAACTCAAAATCGCCCCAATTCTCTTTGGTACAGAGAAACGTGTTGGGGGTGTTCGGGACACTGGCACCTACGATCGCGCCCTCTTCCACACGATAGGTCGCCTTGCCTCCCCGCTGCTGCCACCCTTTGAGCGATTTTCCATCGAACAACTCGATCCACTCGGCAAAGAGACCGGTAGGAAAAAGAATGCCAAGTAACAAAAAGCAGAAAAATATTTTTTTGAGGCGGGGCATATTCTTGTGCATCGTGTCGCGGGCGGTCGCCCGATCCAGGCGGTAAGGTGAATTTTTGCAAAACGGAACATCTCACTTTAGCCGTTAGTAAAGAGCCACTGCAAGCAGGCCATATTAACAACGCGCTCGCCGCTGCGTGAGATACTTGGTCAGAGCCTTATCAAAGGGCATGCTCGTATCGAGAGGCACGTAATCGACCCCGGCTTGTGCCGCCTGTTCGCAAAACAGGTCACGAAAGGCAGCGACTTCGGCAAGATAATCCTGCCGGAAACCGGTTGCATTGACCTCCATCCGCTCAGCCGTCTCCGGTTCTTCGAACTCGATCATCCCGTCAAAAGGAAAAGTAACCTCCGCTTCGTCCATGATATGAAACAGGATCACATCGTGTCCGCCGTGCCGAAGCTGGTGCAGTGCTTTGAGGATCCGCTCTGGTTCTCCAAAAAGATCCGTAAAGAGCATGACCAGACTTCGATGCTTGAGCATCGCTGCAATCTGCTCAATGCTTTGGGCAATATTGGTTCCTCCAGTAGGTTGTAATTTGGCCAGCACCGAAAGAATATTTCCCAGTTGAGCACGCTTGGAACGAGGTGGCAGGCTGTCGCGAATTTTTTCGTCGAACGTAATCAGCCCGACCGGATCCTGCTGATGGATCATCAAATAGGCCATTGCAGCTGCCAAGCAGGTCGCATACTCAAACTTATTGAGATCCTGGCGATAGGTGTAAGCCATCGAGCGACTCAAATCCATGACCAGATAGCCGAAAATATTGGTTTCGGCCTCAAATTTTTTCACGTAGTATTTGTCGGTCTTGGCATAGAGCGACCAGTCGATGTCGGCCGGGTCATCGCCAGCGGTGTATTTGCGATGCTCGCTGAACTCAACTGAAAATCCCTGAAAAGGGCTGGCGTGCATGCCCTGCAAAAAACCTTTGACAATAAACTGGGCCCGCAGATCAAGACGACTGATCTGCCGGATTACTTCAGGTTTTAGATATTGTTCGGCGTTGGACACACCCACCTCGCGATCCGGTTACAACGTTATCGCTATCGCTATCCGATTCAGCTCTGCCTTGGTGGCGTTCCGTTCCCTTTTTCAAATTTTGGAATTTCCGGTGGGGCCACATCGGCAAGCAGGCGATTGAGCAGATCCTCGGTCGTCATTCCCTCGGCCTGCGCTTGAAAATTCGTACTCACGCGGTGACGCAAAACAGGAATGGCAACTTTGCGAATATCTTCCACTGCCACCGAAAAGCGACCATCCATTGCCGCCAAGGCTTTTCCACCTTGAATGAGGAATTGACCGGCACGGGGACCTGCACCCCAATCGACCATTTGTCGAACGTACTCCGGCGCCGAGGGGTCGCGCGGCCTCGTGGCGCGGACCAGCCGCGAGACATACTGGATAATGTACTCGCTGACTGCCACGGAAAAGACCAACTTTTGTACATTCAAAATCGCCTTCGCCGAGAGAATCTTGCGGACTTCTGGATTTTCATGCCGAGTTGTCTGGGCAAGAATTTTTTCCTCTTCTTCCGCTGTGGGATAGCCCACCTTGATATTGAACATGAAGCGGTCTAACTGTGCTTCGGGGAGCGGGTAGGTTCCCTCCTGCTCAATCGGATTTTGTGTAGCGATGGTAAAAAAAGGTGCCGGCAACTCATATGTTTTTTGACCCACCGTCACTTCACGCTCCTGCATCGCCTGCAGCAGTGCCGCCTGGGTCTTTGGCGGTGTGCGGTTGATTTCATCGGCCAGAAGAATATTGGTGAAGATCGGCCCTTCCACAAAACGAAAATTGCGGCGGCCCGCGTCATCTTCTTCCAGTACATTGGTCCCCGTAATATCTGACGGCATCAAATCGGGTGTAAACTGGATCCGTTGGAACTGCATATCAAGGATCCGCGCAAGAGTACTCACCATCAAGGTTTTAGCCAGCCCCGGGACACCCTCAAGTAAGCAGTGCCCTCGGGTAAAGATCGCAGCAAATATTTGCTCGATGACCTCGTTCTGTCCCACAATCACTTTTTGAAGTTCTTCCTGCATCACCATCCGGTGGTGGCTGAACTCCTGCAGAACATCGCCGAGGCTTTTTTGTTTAGCCGTTGCGGTCTTCTGGTTCATCTGAACTCTCCACTTACCCTCTGTGTCCCGGTCTTATTCTATCTGGCGTGGGTGCCGGCAGCAACGCAAACCGCCTTCAATTGCCGCATTCGGTTTGTCCCTTTAAGATGGGAGAGACTGATCGACCGTAACGGCTAATTTTATGATCCGATTCAATCGAATGCTGCTGAAGACGCTCTTGGCGACAATTGTCCTGTCGGCAGGACATGTCGCCCCCGTAAGGGCGGAGATTCGCGCTGAAAAAGTCCGTGAGTCCATTGCCCGCGGCATCCGTTACCTCAAAGAAAGCCAGAGCGTCAAAGGAACCTGGACGCCCCATCCAAATTTTACGGGCGGCGTGACAGCGCTTTGCACCCTGGCACTTCTCGAAGCGGGGGTGCCTCCGGACGATCCCTGCGTCCAACAGGGATTGCGGACCTTGCGCAATTTTCAAAGTTCTGCGCCGAAGCGAACCTACACGATCGCACTGATGACCATGGTGTTTTGTCGCGCGGGCAACCCTGCCGATCGGTTACTGATCCGCAAAAATGTGAAGTGGCTTGAAAAACAGCAAATACAAAAGGGGAAAAATAAAGGCGCCTGGGGATACGATGATCGGGGCGGCGACCCCTCGAATGCTCAATTTGCGATTCTTGCCCTCTACCAAGCAAGTTTGGCTGGAATGGAAGTGCAGCAAAAAACGTGGCAAACAGCGCTTGAGTATTGGGAGAAAAAACAACTCCCATCGGGCGGGTGGAGCTACAGCGGCAACGTCGCCCGCGGAAGCATGACATGTGCGGGCATCGCCTCGGTCGTTATCGCGACGCGGCAACTCAAAGGAAGCGGCGCAAAAATAGTGAATGGCCAATGTGTCTGCGGCGATCCCCCGAGCGCTGCCGTGGTTACAGAAGGTCTCAAATGGTTGGGGCGTAATTTTTCTGTGCGCAATAATCCGATTGCGGGAATGAGTTTAATGGACCGCCGAAGTGAGAAAAACTTTTATTACCTCTACGCGATGGAGCGGGTGGGGCGTATCACGGGTCAACGCTTTTTCTACGGAGCGGCCAACAAAGCAGGAAGCGAGAGACCAAAATATGACTGGTATCGCGAAGGCGCGGCTTTTCTCACATCCATTCAACAACGCAATGGGAGTTGGAAGGGCGGCGGAATTGCTGAAACAAATGCGAACATCGCAACCAGCATGGTCCTGTTGTTTTTAGCCAAAGGACGCCGCCCCGTGCTGATTTCTAAATTGCAAAGACCTGGTGAAGATTGGAATCGCGCACCTGAGAATCTCACAAATCTGACGCAATACGTCGAACGGAAGTGGAAAATGCCGCTCACCTGGCAGGTCATTAATCTCGAGAAGGCGACTGCCAACGATTATGCACAAACCCCTGTACTCTTTTTGTCCGGGAATGATGCCTTCGAATTGACGCCTCCGCAGCGAGCCACTCTCCGTCGCTACGTCGAACGTGGTGGTTTCATCTTCATCGACGGCTGCTGTGGCGATGATGGTTTCGATGCATCGGTTCGTAAAGAACTTGAGGAAATGTTCCCCGAATCGGACTATGGACTTCAGCGACTCGGTGCAGACCATCCTATCTGGTCCATTGATGAGAGAGTCGATCCTGCCTATCTCGATCAGGACGGGCGCTGGCTTTGGGGGATCAACTTCGCCTGCAAGACAAGCGTCATCTATTGTCCGGGCAACCTCTCCTGTTACTGGGAGTTGGCCGGACCGACCGGAACTGGAAACCTGGGCACAGGGAAAGTAAACGAGGCTGAAAAAAACGAGATCGACACGTGCCGCGCCCTGGGAGTCAATATTTTGGCGTATGCAACCAATAAAAATCTCAAACCTAAAGATGCCATTGCCGCTGACTCGAGCAGTCGCACCCGTGAGGACGCGCAGGAGCGGGGGCACTTTGCGGTTGCCAAATTGCAGCACGCAGGGGGCTGTGATGTCGCTCCCCGAGCTCTGAGTAATCTGATGGAAGCGATCAACCATTCACTAGGCATTCATACATCCAGTGCTACGCCTCTGATTTCCCTGAATGATCCTACCTTGTTTGATTATCAGTTTGTGACGATGCACGGACGGCATGATTTTCGATTAAGTGCAAAAGAAAAACGTCAGCTCAAAACTTTCGTGCAGCGTGGGGGCACCATATTGGCCGATGCAATTTGCGGAAGTCCTCGCTTCATTCAAGCCTTTCGTCGCGAAATGCGGGCAACCTTCAATCAACCGTTAAAAGAAATTTCTACGCAAGATCCGATCTTTACCATTGCCTACGGTGGTTCTGATATTCAGAAAGTATCCCGTCGCGAATCTTCGCCGGGAGCAGAGAAGACGGGCTGGGAAATTCGGACTAAGGTCGGCCCTCCTCAACTTGAAGGAATCCGAATCGATGGTCGCTGGGCGGTGTTGTTTTCACCACTTGATTTGAGCTGCGCGCTTGAAAATCACGCCTCACCCGACTGCAACGGATACACCTCGGAGGATGCGGCGCGGATTGGAATCAATGTGATCCTTTACTCGCTCCACGAGTAGAATCCGATTTACTAGCGGTGCATGCGAGGCAAGCGAGCGTATCTGGCAAGATGTAAAGTACTATTTTAAAACATGTTGCGCTACCTCGAGGAGCTGCGAAAGTGCCTTGACCCGCGATCACAGAGCAACCTATAATCCCGCCGCTCATCTGGAGCGACATTCTACGTAAGCGGGCGTTTATTTTCAGTTTACGGTGGTTCGCGGGTACTGCCGTTCCCTCTTGCAGGCAAGGATGCCGATCTGATTATTCGACGCGCAAAAAGCAAGGTACCCTCTCGGGTCCGTGCAGCGAGACCGCTGCGCGGCAAATCTACCGGTATGCGCACGTCTTGCTTACGGCCACCGACCGTAGGGTCCTCGCCTTGTTGGCTTGCATTTTTCTTGGGTTCCTTGTTGCTCTTGCCCACAAAAGCAGAATCGCAAGTTCCCCTTCCATCGTTACAACCATTGCCCGAAATACAACCGCTTCCTGAGGCCACGTCGGTGATGCGACCCGCAATGCGAAAAGTGCGCGTTTGGCCACGTGGAGAACCCGGAGCAGTCAACGCACAGTGGTTTCCTTCGGCGAATGGCCGTGAATCGATTGCGGTGATCACAGGAGGAATTAACGTCTTGATTGAAGGCATCGATCCAGAGGTGGGTGCCGTCGACATTTCCACCGATCGGGTTGTGGTTTGGGTGGGAGGCGATAAACCACTCGACCTTTCCGGAATGAGCGCGATCAATGAAACAACTCCGCTGGAGTTGTATATGGAGGGAAATATCGAATTTCGTCAGGGAGAACGCATTCTGCAGGCTTCCCGTATGTACTACAACGCAGGTGAAAATAGGGGCGAAATTCTCGATGCGGAGTTGCTTGCCCCAGTCCCTGAATACGAAGGAAAAATACGCATCCAGGCAGAGCGAATGCGTCAGCTTTCCCAAAGTCGCTTTCAGGCCCGAGGGGCAAAATTAACAACCAGTCGGCTTGGTGAACCGGGCTATTGGATCCAATCAGATGATCTCACTCTCGAGGAAGTTCCGGCCACCGTTGTCGATCCTCTGACCGGACAACGTATGGCTACAACAACGCACGTCGTTCAGGGCACGGGAAATTCAGTCTACATCGAAGGCTTACCGGTCTTCTACTGGCCCAGCTGGAAAACGGATTTGAAAGATCCCACCTTTTATCTGAACAACATACGCGTCGGCGATGACAATATATTCGGATTCCAGGTCGAGACCAACTGGAATGCCTACGAATTATTTGGCATGAGTAATCAACCCCTCGGCACCGAGTGGGATTTGAACGCCGATCTCTTGACCTACCGCGGACTCGGTTACGGAACTGTTTTCAACTACGACAGAGGGTTTTTGCCCTGGATGACCGACGACACGTGGGGCAATTTTCAGGCATGGTTTATCAAAGATCATGGCCTTGATAATTTAGGGCTGGATCGAAGAACGCTGACCCCTGAAGCAACCTTTCGTGGTCGGATCCTGTTGGATCATCAGCAACGATTTGGCGATGGATACAAAATCGTCGGTCAGGGTGGCATCATCAGCGATAATAATTTCCTGCAGCAATATTTTCTAGAAGAATGGAACGATCAACCGGATCAACTCACACGCCTCCGCTTGTCCAAGCGGACTGAAAATCGCATGTGGGAAGTGCAAGGGAATTATCGGTTAAATAATTTCTTTACTCAGGTGGAATGGCTCCCGCGCGGGGATCATTTCTGGCTGGGAGAATCTCTGCTGGGTGATCGCTTCACTTGGTACGAACACAGCAATGTGGGCTATGGAAAATATCGCATCGCGGCAGCACCCACCGTCCAGCCCAACGCTAGCCAATGGAGTGTCCTTCCCTGGCAGGTAACCAATTCAGGAGGACGTTACGCAACCCGACAGGAAATTGATCTCCCCGTACCGGTCGGTCCCGTCAAAGTGGTTCCCTATGCCATGGGTGAACTGGCCCATTGGGACGCCGACATCAATGGCAACCCAATCAATCGCGGCTATGGACAGGTCGGCATCCGGACGAGTCTCGCCATGTGGTCAGTCAATCCGATGGTGCAGAGTGATTTACTGAACCTGAATGGACTTGCCCACAAAATCGTGTTCGATACCGAACTCAGCTATGCCAATTCGAGTCAGGATGTCACGCAGTTTCCGCTTTACGATGCGATCAACGATGACTCCATGGAAAACTTTCTCAACCGCTTGCAATCCGCGCCCCTGGGTGGTCCCTATTTAACCAACAACTTCAATAATATCTCTCCCTTCGATCCGCGCTACTATTTGGTACGTAGTGGACTCAGCAGTTGGGTCACCTCCCCCTCGACCGAAGTGGTTGACAGTCTTACTGCCGTACGGTTCGAGGCACGGCAGCGGTGGCAGACGAAACGCGGGATGCCAGGGAATCGACGGATTATAGATTGGCTTGCCTTCGATACGGGACTTACGCTCTTTCCCCAAGAACAGCAGAACTTCGGCCAGTATGTGGGTCTGATTAACTACGAAGCCCGTTGGCATATTGGTGACCGCTTCACACTTATGTCCGATGGCATGTTTGATGCGTTCAGCGAAGGTCAAAAGTTGGTGAATCTGGGTGGTTATCTGAACCGTCCCGATGTAGGAAGCGCTTATCTGGGTGTCCGTTCTTTTGAAGGTGGTCGAAATACGGCAACCCCCGACCTTGGAAGTCAGGTGGCCCTGGCCAAAATCAAATACCGGATGAGTCCAAAGTATATTGCTGCCTACGATGCAAGTATTGATCTGGCTGGAACGGCCAACGTGGGCCAGCGGCTTGCATTTACGCGGATCGGCGAATCTTTTCTTGTCCGCGCCGGCATGCGTTATGATCTAAGTAAGAACAATCTAGGCGTGGCACTCACGGTCGAACCGCGACTCTTCCGTCGGGTCGGACGCAATCAGATCGAAGGTATTTTGGTGCCACCGGCAGGCGCCTACGGAATCGAGTAATCAGAAACCCCGCGCGCACTGTGTGAGGAAGGAAAGGAAAGCCCGATGCTGGCAAAAGAGGTGAAAACCGGAAGCGTTGTGAACTATCAAGGATCGCCGGTACTGATTCAGACGATCAGTGTACAAAGCCCGTCCGCTCGGGGAGCAGCCACCCTCTATAAGTTTCGTGCTCGCAACCTTGTCACAAAGCAAAAACAGGATCTTACGCTCAAAGGGACCGAAACGATTGATGAAGCCGATTTTGAGCGGCGGGCCGTGACGCTCATGTATACCGACGCAGCCGAACTGCATCTGCTTGACGGGTCCGATTACAATCAATACAGTCTTCCGCTCGAGGAAGTGGAGTCGGAACAGCCTTACATTACCGAAAATTTGGAGGGGATGCTCGCACTGCTCTATAATGGTGAGTGCGTCGGAGTCCAGATACCAACCACGATTGAACTGGAGATCACTGAAACCGATCCGGCTGTAAAAGGCGATTCGGCGACGAAACGGACCAAACCGGCAACACTACAAACGGGACTCATCGTTCAAGTGCCTGAATATCTTAAAACGGGTGAACGAATCAAAGTCGATTCCCGCACAGCCCAGTACATTTCGCGCGCCTAAGCTGATACAAAAGAGTTCTCGTACTTTGAAGCCCCAAGCGGATAACACGACCATGCATGAAGAAGACCCACTCGATCTGAAGACGCTGATCAAAGTGACCGATGGCAACCTGGCAGAAATTCTTAAATTAGCTCTGGCCGATGAGGATATTCAGTGTGTCATTGAGGGAGAACATCAGGCGGGGCTCACAGGTGTGTTCCAAATTCGTGTCCTCGTTCCCAGTAAGGATTTAGCGCACGCAGAAAAGATTTTGCAGGAGCATGTCGCCCGGATGGAAGAAGATTCGGAAGACGAGGAACTGACGGGAGAAGATTCCTCCTCCTAGACGTGCGGGGTGAACGATGCCCCCCGAGGCGGGTGGTCTCGATGGGATTTGCTTTTAAGATAGAGAGTCGCCTGAAGAAGCGCGAGGGAGATTTACAAATGACCAAAAAAGAAGGTAAAAAGGGGCCCCGAAAAAAGGTGCCTAAAGAGTTGGCGGTCATCAACGCCGACAATTGCACTGGTTGTGAATCTTGTCTCGAAGTCTGCCCGGTCGATTGTATTGAACTGAGGCAAATCGATCGTGGCGTGGTGAAAGGGTCACAGCAGTGGTGCGAGATCGACTTGGAGCGATGTGTAGGATGTGAAGTCTGCGTCCACATTCCTCAAAAGAAAACGAATCCCTATGAGCTCCTCGTCTGCCCGTGGGATGCAATCGAAATGGTGCCGACCGAGCAGGTCCATGAGGTCGTCTCGCAGATTGGGGGCCCACCAGAATACGTGCACGAAAACTGGGAACGGATGGTCACCACGGCCCATCATCTGGCAACGCTCCGCGTTGAAGCGATGAATTGAACGCGGTATTCGTCTCAGTGGACTTCCGAGCGGACCGATTCCATGTAAGTGACACTCTCCCGCACCAGTCGCTCGATTCCCGGTTCATAGTCAAAGACTTCCACCGAGACCCACCCGCTGTAATCGATCTGGCGGAACGCGGCAAAGATAGGCGCAAAATCCTCCTCCCCAAATCCGGGTCCCTGTAGATTGGGATCATTGGCATGGAAGTGCACCAGATAAGCCGCATAACGCCGGATCAAGTCGGCAGCTGACTCTGTTTCGCTCGCCATCGCCTTCACATCCAGGTGCAACCGGCATGCTGTCGAATCGAGGCGTTCGATGAGGGCCACCGTTTCTGCCGCGGTGGTCAGAAAATCGGTTTCTTTTGGCGCCAAAGGTTCAAGCGCCAGTGTGACGCCCAAGTCCTCAAGTGCCGGCAGCGCAGCGGTGAGTACCGCGACCGCGTTGTCTGTTGCCAACTCGAGCGGCATGCCGGCTTCACGGTTGCGTTGGGGGGGCGACCCGAAAACCATGATCTGTCCACCGAGATCCCGACAAAGTTTCGCCAGGGCGACCAAGTAACCGGAAGTGTGTTTTTGTACCTCCTCGTCCGAACTCGTGAGATGGTAGCCCTCCGTTTTGGCGAGCAACCAGTGAAGTCCGATCACCTCCAACCCGGCACGTTCTGCCTCATAGCGGACCTGTTCACGCAATGCCGGTGTGATGGCCGTCGCCTCTGAACCTAACGTAAAAGGTGCAATTTCTACTCCCGTGTAACCACAGTCGCTGGCAAACGCAAAAGCTTTTTCCCGCGGCCAATCACCGAACGTTTCATTGCAAATGGCATATTTCATCTTCGCTGAACTCTTTCTTGATCACAGAGGCGAACCGACATAGATAAAAACAAGAAAAAATATCACCCCATGCACGACCACAAAATCAGGATGGCTCCACCTCAATCCCCGTTAGATCCGGCTGCGGTTTTGATTTTTTTCTTTGTTTTTTCTTAGCTGGATCCAGGGCCCTGCCCTGTGCCGTACTGGGCGCACTTCGTGTCGGCTCGGCAGCTCCGTCGAGTGGCTGGCCGACAGAAACGCCTTCAATTCTTTTTCGCGACTGTTGAACATACTCGGGAGAGAGTTCAAAGCCGGTAAACTGACGGTTTAATTTTTTAGCCACACTTCCGGTCGTGCCACTGCCGAGAAATGGATCAAGCACTCTCTCTCCTTCGTGACTCGATGCCCGCAAGATGCGACCGATTAATTGCTCGGGCATTTGACAACCATGGAAGCCAGCGCGCTCCTTAAAGGTTCCTGCCACGCGGGCAAAGTACCACGTGTCGCCATCACTACGGAATCCATCGGGGAGATCTTGTGGACGTAACACCCACGTATCGTCCGGAAGCCGCCCCTGCGGGTTGGCTCGACGATCGCCATAGACTAACTGCCTGGCCGAGGGCACGCGAATGGTATCGGTATTGAAGGTGAAATCGCTCGGGTCTTTGACCATCTGTAAAAGATGGGCATGCGAACGATTAAATTTACGCGTGCAATTCACGCCGAACGTGTAATACCAAATCACCCAACTACGACAGGTGAGGCCCAGTTCCCGCTGCATCATCACCTTCAGTTCCGCTGCATAATCGTCGCCAATCGCCAGCCAGAAGGTCCCAGAAGGTTTTAAGAGGCGGATAATCTCGCTGATCCAGTCATGGCACCACGCGACATATTTGTCGGCATCGAGTTGGTCCTCGTAGAGGTCGTATTCAAAGCCAATATTGAAGGGTGGATCGGCAAATGCCAGATCTATCGAACGGGACTCAAGCTTCCTCATGCCTTCCAAGCAGTCACCGCAGCGAATATCGATCTGTTGTTCAGCCAACTTTCACCTCGTTGATTTCTTGAAAATAGTCCTGTCGGCAATCGTACCATGAAAAGAGCGCGGCACAAGCAGCACGTCAAAACTTGCTGATCTGAATCTGTGAATTTTCTCTTAAGCTAAAATGTCTTTGCTCGTCCCGCCTGGTACTTCGCGAACTAACCGCGGCACAGCGTATCCGGGTAGTCGACTCCGGAGTTCAGAAATGATTTCCAAGGCTCGGGCATCGCTCACTTCAAAGTGTCCGCTTCCCGTCACGCGGTCGAGTTGATGGAGGTAATAAGGAAGCACGCGGAGATCGACCAAACGACGGCAAAGCGATTCCAAGGCAGCGACCGAGTCGTTCACTCCTCGAAGCAGCACAGATTGATTTAAGACCACGACACCGGCATCAATCATTTTGGTCAGAGCGGTAGCCACCTCAGTGTCGATCTCTAAGGCATGATTGGCGTGCACCACGACAAAGGTCGCAAGCCGCGTGCCACTTAAGATCGCAAGCAGAGCATCGGTAACCCGCGAGGGAATCATAATCGGCAACCGGGTGTGAATCCGCAACCGCTGGACATGCGGTATCTGAGCAACCCGATTTGTCAAACTTTGCAAGCTCGCATCGACAAGCATCCAGGGATCGCCGCCGCTGAGAATCACTTCATCAATGGTGGGGTCTTGTTCGATCTGCGCAAGAGCGGGTTGCCAGTTTTCTTCGCCCTGGGGGACTTCGTCATAAGGATAAAAGCGACGAAAGCAGTAGCGGCAATGGACGGCACAAGCGCCGGTGACAACCAAGAGCGCCCGGGAGGCATACTTTTGCAGAAGGCCCGCCGCGACCAAGGCGGCCTGATCGCCCACAGGATCTTGGGAAAATCCATTGTCGGTCTGCTCCTCCTCTGCGAGGGGAAGCACCTGCTTGAGCAGGGGATGCTCCGGATTGCCGGGGGGAATTTTGGCCAAATATTCCCGAGGCACAAACAGGCTAAAATGTGCCGAGGCCCGCTTGGCCGCTGCACTGTAGCTGGCGGGAAGCCGGAGCGCTTGGCAAAGTTCTTCCGGCGAGCGAACCGCACACCGCACCGATTGCTGCCAACGATCGCCTGCAAGAGGCTCTGAAGCGGAGGCGACATTCAGTGAAGCTGCCGTTACAATATTCATCCCCACAGGATATCTCGAACCCAGAAAAAACAAAGGCGCGATTGTGGCAACCTACAACACAAGCGATTTTCGCAAAGGGCTCAAAATTCAGATTGAAGGTGACCCGTATATGGTGATTGAATCCAATTTCCGTAAGCCGGGTAAAGGAAACGCCATCTACACGATTAGAATGAGAAATTTGGTAAGGGGGACCGTACTGGAACGCAACTATAAGGGTGGTGAATCGGTAGAAGCGGCAGATGTCGAAGAAATCGAAGGACAGTTTCTCTATCGTCAAGGCGATAATTATGTGTTTATGGATACCTCCAATTACGAACAATACGAATTAAGCGCCGAAAAAATTGGTGATGCCTGGAAATACCTCAAGGATGGAGCGCTCTGCCAGATGGTGCTTTTTGAGAGCAATCCCATTACCGTGACACCTCCGAATCACGTTGTACTTAAAATTGAATACTGCGAACCGGGGGCGAAGGGAAACACGGCGACGAACGTGACCAAACCAGTCAAAGTGGAAACCGGGGCGGAAATTTACTGCCCTTCTTTTGTCAATATGGAAGAATTGATCCGAGTCGATACACGGACCGGAGAATATATCGAGCGTGTCAAAGAATAAACACTCGATCCCTTAGGTTGCGCGACGGAATTCCCTTCGGTGGGAAGGTGTGTTTTTGCCGATGACTTCTCTGCATGATTCTGTCGACTGGCAGCCTTCGGCCGATTGGCCGGTC